>NZ_WXYH01000087.1:0-9815 GCF_009872365.1 Rhodococcus sp. T7 | reverse complement strand
GGACGCTGGTAGCGCACCCCGGTCGCCACCATCGCGTCGTCGATGACGATCTCGGCGACCCAGCAGTCGGTGCGCACGTCGAGGTTGGGCCGGGATCCGAGAATCGGGTGCAGGTAGGCGTGCGACGTCGACATGCGGGTGCCGTCCTCGGACGCGTTGATCTGGAACCACCCGGCCCCGTCGAGGACGCTCGTGCCGCGGTTGAACTGCACGGTCGGCAACCCGACCTTTGCCGCGGCCTCGAGCAAGGCGACGCCGCACGGATCGTTCGGTGGGACGTCGCGCAGCCGCACCGGACCGCTGCGGCCGTGCTGCTCGCCGGGGGCGTCGTTGTTCTCCACTCGCGCCACGAGCGGTAACACGTCCTTCGCGCCCCAGCCCGTCGCACCGGCCGCCGCCCAGTCGTCGAGTGTCTCGGCGGGTGGCCAGAACGCGATACACGAGTTGTGCGACGAGCAGCCGCCGAGCACCTTCGCCCGTGCGTGCCGCATGAAGCTGTTGCCCCGCTCCTGCGGCTCGATCGGGTAGTCCCAGTCGTATCCGGAGTCCAGCAGGTGCATCCACTGCGCCAACTCGAGGACGTTGCGGTCACCGACGTCGGACGGCCCGGCCTCCACGAGGCACACGGTCACCGACTGGTCCTCGCTGAGCCGGGCGGCGAGCACGCATCCGGCCGTTCCTCCGCCGGCGATCACATAGTCGAACACGGTGTCCGTCATGGCAGTTCACTCTCCGCCTCGTCCTTCGTCGTCGCGGCGTGCGAGGCGAGGCACCCGATGTGGTTGCGGCCCTTCACCGCGTACCAGAGGAGGCCGAGCCCGAGGATGATCCCGATGTAGACGAACGCACCCCACGTGTTGTACCAGGGGGTTCCGTACACCTCGGGGCGTGGCCACGCGAGATTGAGCGCCATTCCCACACCCCACAGCACGGCGAAGATGTTCACCGCCAGCCCCCACCGGCCCATCGTGAAGTAGCCGCTCTCGCCGAGTTCCTTCGGCGGCCACTGCCCCTGCAGTCGCTTCTTCAGCAACGGACCGGTGACCATGAGGTACGCGAGGTAGATCATGATGATCGCGATCGACGTCAGCACCGTGAAGATCTGCGGCTGACCGATGTTGATCACGAGAATGAACGCCGCGAGCAGACCGATCACGATGGCGGGGACCACCGGTGTCTGATGCTTCGGGTTGACGTGCGCCAGCCGCTCCCCGAAGGGCAGGGCGTTGTCGCGGGCCATCGCGAACGTGAGCCGGATGGCCGCGGCGTGCACCGCGAGCGAACACACCGTCACCGCGATCACGATGCAGACCAGGAAGATCTTGCCGAGCGGTCCCCACATCACCTGCTCGACGATGTACTGCAGGCCGCCCTCACTGCTGCCGATGAGCGGATCGTCGAGGTCGGGGGCCGCCATGACGGCGAACACCAGGATCGCCCCGCCGATCACGAAGGACGCGAGGATCGCCCGCAGGATCGCCTTCGGCGCCGTCCGCCGCGGGTCGACGGTTTCCTCGCCGAGCGAACTCGCGGTGTCGAAGCCGTACATCACGTACCCGGACGCGAGGGACGCCACGAGGAAGACGCTCAGATAGCCGCCGCTCTCCCCGGCGCCGTAACCGTGGGTGGAGAAGAACACCTCCGGGCCGCGGGTCATGTTGGCGGCGAGGATGATCGCGATCAGCACCGCGGCGATCAGTTCGACGAACACACCCGTGCTGTTGATGAGGGCCATCAGCTTGACGCCGAACGCGTTGACCGCCGTGGTGAACGCGATCATGATCGTGCCGAGAATGACGGCGTTGGTCGCGAAGTCGTACTCACCGCTGCCGTCACCGATGATCTGGAAGCCGCTCCACAGCCGCGGCAGGTTGAGTTGCAGCGCGAGCACGACCGCGGAGAGCGTCACGATCGACGCGGTGAGCATCAGCCAGCCCGACGACCAGCCCACGATCCTGCTGCCGAGCAGCTTGGCCCAGTTGTAGACCGAGCCGGCGACGGGATACTTGGCCGCGAGTTCCATGAAGCACAGGGCGACGGCCATCTGCCCGACGAACACCATCGGCCAGGACCACAGATACGCAGGCCCCGCCGTGCCGAACCCGAAATAGAACAACTGGAACGTGCCGGTGAGAATCGAAATGTAGCTGACTCCCGCCGCGAAACTGGCGAACTTGCCCAGACTGCGGTCCAATTCCTGTTTGTACCCCAGTTCGCCGAGCCCACTGTCCCCCGGCTCACCTCCGTCACCCACTGCACCGTGCCGAGTAGCCATGGTTCTCTCGCCTCTCCGTGCGCCGGACTAGCCGTTGTCGAACCACCCCGCCGCCGTGGGCGAGGTGTTGTGCCAGATGTGTTTGGTCTCCTGGTATTCCGCCAGACCGGTGGGGCCGAGTTCGCGCCCGTTCCCCGACATCTTGAATCCGCCCCACTCGGCGGCCGCGGTGTAGTAGCCGAAGTCGTTGAGCCACACCGTTCCGTGGCGCAGACCGCGCACCATGCGTTCGCCCCGGGCGCTGTCGGCGGTCCGGACGCCCGCGGCGAGGCCGTACTCGGTGTCGTTGCCCAGTCGCAGCGCCTCCTCTTCCGTGGTGAAACGCTCGACGGTGAGGATCGGCCCGAACGTCTCCTCCTGTACGAGGCGCATGGTGCGGTCACAGTGATCGAAGATGGTGGGCAGGTAGAAACTCCCGTTCGCCAACGCGGGATCCGACGGCCGGGCACCCCCGGTCACCAGCCGGGCACCCTCGGAGCGTCCGAGTTCCACGTACTTTTCGACCTTCTCCCGGTGGGCCTCGGATACCAGCGGGCCCGTTCGGCTCGCCGGATCGAGGCCGTTGCCCATCCGGATCTTCTCCGCCCGGGCAGCGAGCGCGGCGACGAACCGGTCGGCGATGGATTCCTCGATGATCAGGCGGGTTCCCGCCGAGCACACCTGACCGGAGTGCAGGAACACACCCGTGAGCACCTGGTCGACGGAGTCGTCTCCGTCCGCGTCGGCGAAGACGATGTGCGGATTCTTGCCGCCGAGTTCCACGGCCACCTTGGTGACGTTCTTCGCCGCGGTCTCGAGGATGACGCGTCCGGTCGCCAACCCTCCGGTGAAGGAGACGAAGTCGACGTCGGGGGTTCCCGTGAGTGCTGCGCCCAGGACGGCGCCGCTGCCCTGCACGAGGTTCACCACCCCGGCCGGAACCCCGGCTTCGGCGATCAGCGCGGTGAACGCGATGGTGCTGAGCGGGGTCACCTCGCTCGGTTTGAGGACCATCGTGCACCCCGCCGCGAGCGCGGGCGCGACCTTCCACGAGATCTGCAGCAGCGGGTAGTTCCACGGTGCGATGAGCACGCACACGCCGATCGGCTCACGCACCACCCGGCTGATCACGTCGGGACGGCCGACGTCCACCAGACGATCCGCCTCGACCGCGGCGAGTTGCGCGTAGTACCGGAACACCGACACCACGTCGTCGATGTCGATCCTGCTCTCCTCCAAAGTCTTTCCGGTGTCGAGCGTCTCGATGCGGGCCAGGGTCTCCTTGTCGCGTTCGAGCAGATCGGCGATCCGCGCGACGATCGCGGTGCGCTCGGCGACGGGCGTGTGCGGCCAGGTGCCCTCGTCGAACGCGGCGCGGGCCGCGGCGACAGCGCGGGCGGCGTCGTCCGGGGAGGCCTCGTCGACGGTGGCGACCACCGACCCGTCGGCCGGATTGATGCAGTCCCGGGTCTCGCCGGAGCTGGAGCGGATCCACCGCCCGTCGACGAACAGGCCCGTGTTCAGAAGGTCATCGATCGACTGGTCCCGCATCACTCAACTCCGTGTCTCGCCGGAACGAACGCACCCCCTCCACGGTATGCCGTCGGAGTCGCGGTGGGCGGGGTTCGCCCGACACATGTCCGATTCGCCTGGGAATCCGCGAACGGGCAGGGTGTGTCCGGTAGCCGGACGCGCGTGCGCCTAGCGGCTGCGATAGCGTCGTCAGGCGAACTCTTCGCACTTTCCCGGACAGGACACACCTAGAAACGGAGCACCCGTGGTCGCGATCGGCAACTCGGATCTGGACATCTTTCCCCTGGCCCTCGGTGGCAACACCTTCGGCTGGACCAGTGACGAACCGACGTCGTTCGACATCCTCGACGCGTTCGCCGCGGGCGGCGGCAACTTCGTCGACACGGCGGACTCGTACTCCGCGTTCGCCGAGGGCAACTCCGGCGGCGAGTCCGAGACCGTCCTCGGCAACTGGATGGGGTCCCGCCACAACCGGGACCACGTCGTGATCGCCACCAAGGTCAGCCAGCACCCGGAGTTCAAGGGACTGGCCCCCGCCAACGTCCGGGCAGCGGCGGAGGCGTCCCTGAAGCGGCTGCAGACCGATTACATCGACGTGTACTACGCGCACTTCGACGACGCCGACACTCCCCTCGCGGACACGCTCGGCGCGTTCGACAAACTGGTCCGCGACGGACTCGTCCGGCACGTCGCCATCTCCAACTACTCCCCCGAGCGCATCCGCGAGTGGCTGTCCCTGACGGCCGAGCACGGTTTCGCCGCCCCGATCGCGCTGCAGCCGCACTACAACCTGGTGCACCGCCACGACTACGAACCCGAGGTGGCCGCGCTCGCGACCGAGAACGGCCTGGGCGTTTTCCCGTACTACTCGCTCGCGGCAGGTTTCCTCGCGGGCAAGTACCGCACCCGGGCCGACCTCGAGGGCCGGGCCCGCCAGCGGATGGCGACCCGCTACCTCTCCGAGTCCGGTCTCGCCGTCGTTGACGCCCTCGCCGAGATCGCCGACGCGCACTCCGCGGAGATCTCCACCATCGCCCTCGCGTGGCTCCTGACCAGGCCCGGCATCACCGCGCCGATCGCGAGCGCGAGCCGCCTCGAACAGCTTCCCGCCCTGCTCGACGCCCCGACCGTGACGCTGACCGCGTCCGAGATCAGCCGGCTCACGACCCTCTCGGACGCGATCGGGGCCTGACCTCAGCTCAGCAGCTTGCTCCGCAGCCGGTCGACCGTCGCCGAACTCAGACCCAGCCCGTCGGTGAGGTAACGGTCGACCGTGCCGTACTGCTCGGCGAGCCGGCCGAGTCCGGCCTCGAGGTAGCTGCGGTCCACACCCAGCAGCGGCTGGTAGATCTTCGCCACCGCCTCGCCGCGGCTGGCGGCGATCTGGTCGTACGTGACCTTCATCGACGCGGCAGTGTATTCGTTGGTGAGCAGATAGTCGTCGAAGATGGTGTCCTGCGGAACCCCGGCGACGGACAGCAGCAGGGCGGACGCCCAGCCGGTGCGGTCCTTGCCCGCCGTGCAGTGGAAGACCTGCGGTCCGTCGGTGTCGGCCAGTGACGTCAGAAGTTGCGCGAACCCGGCCCGGGTCGCCGCGTCGTCGACGAAGCTGCGGTTCATCTGCTGCATGAACGCGACGGCGTCGTCGGGCGACTTCAACTGCGCGACAGCGGCACCCAGATCACCCGACAGAATCGGGATGCCCTGGTACCGCGGTCCGGCAGGGAGCCGGTCGGGCTTCGCCGCCACCTCTTCGACGGTCCGCACGTCGTACACCGCGGTCAGCCCGAGTCCGGTGAGGACGGCGAGATCCTGATCGTTCGGAACCAGCGCGTTCGAACGGTAGAACAACCCACGCGTGACGTGTCCCCCGCGGGCGGTCGCATACCCCCGGCCCGATCCTCCGACGTCGCGGAAGTTGTCGACCGACGCCAGTCGCGGCGTCTCGACGACCGGGCCCGCGCTCCCGAAATCGGACGAACCGAAATCCGGGAGGCTGATTCCGGGCAGCGAGAACGGGTCCGCCGACGCGAGCGCAGGCGCGCCGAGACCCGCGAACAGCACGCTGCCGGTGATCAGCACCGCGGCGGTGGAAGTGACACGTCGAGACATGGAAACCCTTTCGATGGTCTGTCGGGGAGATCCGCCCCTCCGGCATGTCCGGAACGTCAGCGGGTAATCCACATCACAGTGGTCCGGCGTTTCCCGTGGCTACGAGTTGTTCCGATCACCGGGAGAACCCGTTTCCCGCAGGGGCCGCCCACAGCAGACTCGGGCCGTCGGCAGCCGAGGTGCCCGGCGAACGTGACTTTTCGAGGACGAGGATGTGAGCTGAGATGACCGAGACCGCACAACAACTGGCGGGGAAGGTTGTGATCGTGACCGGGGCGGCGCGGGGGCTCGGCGCAGCCTTCGCCCAGCGCATCGTCGACGAGGGCGGCAGCGTCGTCGTCGGTGACGTTCTCGACGACGACGGCCGCGCGACGGTGGAGCAGCTCGGCGACCGGGCGCGCTACTGCCACCTCGACGTCACCGACCCCCAGCAGTGGCAGGCCGCGGTCGACGTGGCGACGAGCGACTTCGGTCGCGTCGACGGCCTCGTCAACAATGCGGGCATCTCCACCGGCCAGTACATCGAGCACGAACCGCTCGAACACTTCCGGACGGTCCTCGACATCAACCTGACCGGCGTGTTCAACGGCCTGCAGGCCGTGATCGGCCCGATGCGCGCCGCCGGCGGCGGATCGATCGTCAACATCTCCTCGGCCGCCGGGCTGATGGGACTCGCCCTGACCGCCGGCTATGGCGCGTCCAAGTGGGGCGTGCGCGGGCTCACGAAGATCGCCGCCGTCGAACTGGGCGCCGACCGGATCCGCGTCAACTCCGTCCACCCCGGCATGACGTACACCCCGATGACCGCGGGTCTCGGAATTCAGCAGGGCGAGGGCAACTACCCGAACACCCCCATGGCGCGGGTGGGGGTGCCCGAGGAGATCGCCGGCGCCGTCGGATTCCTGCTGTCCGACGCGTCCACATACGTCACGGGGGCGGAACTGGCCGTCGACGGCGGCTGGACCGCCGGACCGACCGTGAAATACGTCATGGGCCAATGACATCGAATTCGGAACCACACGAGGAGCACAGACGATGAATCGTTTCGACAACCGGCGGATCCTGGTGACCGGCGCGGCGTCGGGTATCGGCCAGGCCACCGCCCTCCGCCTGCTCGAGGAAGGCGGCACCGTCGTGGCAGCCGACGTCTCCGAGGACGGCCTCGCGCGGACCACGGAACTCGCCGAAGCGGCTGGCACGGCGGTCCGCCTCAGCGTCGCCGCCATCGACATCGGCGAGGAGACGTCCGTCGTCGACGGCGTGAGCCACAGCGTCGAGAACCTGGGCGGATTGGACGTGCTCGTGAACGCCGCGGGCATCCTGCGCGCCTCGCACACCCACGAGACGCCCTTGGACCTGTGGAATCAGGTGATCGGGATCAACCTCACCGGCACCTTCCTCATGGTTCGCGAATGCCTGCCCGCGCTGCTGCGCAACGAGCGCAGCGTGGTCGTGAACTTCAGTTCCACCTCCGCCGCGTTCGCGCATCCGTACATGGCGGCGTACGCCGCGAGCAAGGGCGGCATCCAATCGTTCACCCACGCGCTGGCACTCGAATACGGCAAGCAGGGTCTGCGTGCCGTCGGTGTCGCCCCCGGCAGCATCAAGACCGGAATCACCGACGCCACCTCCGGATACGTTCCGTCCGATGCCGATTGGGGCCTGTTCGCCAAGCTGTCCCCCATCCTCCCCACCACCCTGGAATCGGGCGGCGCGGCCATGGGCGGACCCGAACAGGTCGCGGGAGTCGTCGCCATGCTCGCCTCCGACGACGGCGCGTTCGTCACCGGAACCGAGATCCGCATCGACGGCGGCACCCACGCCTGAACGGAGAACCCTTGCGCCGGCGACGGCGGCACGTAGGTTGGACACATGAGCCTCCCCACTCCTGCCGCCGATCGCACCGCGCTCGTCACCGGAGCGTCGTCCGGGATCGGTACGGCCCTCAGCCGTGAACTCAGCCGCCGCGGGCATCAGGTGGTGCTCGTCGCCCGCCGGGCCGAGAAGTTGGAGGAACTGGCCACCGAACTGCGGGCCGCGGGCGGCCGGGCGCACGTGCTGGGCGCCGACCTGTCCGACCGCTCGGCCCGGGCGACCCTGCTCGACCGGGTCGGCGAACTCGGACTGACCCTGGACATCCTCGTGAACAACGCCGGCCTGTCCACGCTCGGCCCGGTGGCCGCGTCCGATCCGGAGGCCGAGATGAACATGATCGAGGTCGACGTGACGGCCGTCGCCGACCTGTGCAGCCGCGCCCTGCCGGGTATGGTGCAGCGGCGTCGCGGCGCGATCCTCAACGTCGCGTCCACCGGGGCGTTCCAGCCGCTGCCCGGGCAGGCGGGGTACGGCGCCTGCAAGGCATTCGTCCTCTCCTACACCGAAAGCCTGACCGGCGAACTGAAAGGCACGGGGGTCACCGCGACCGCACTCTGCCCCGGACCCGTCGACACCGGATTCGGCGAGACGGCCGGTTTCGCGAAGGAGGACGCGGAGGCCGCGCTGCCCAGCTTCATGTGGGAAAGCCCCGAATCCGTGGCCAAGACCGGCATCGACGGGCTCGACAAGGGACAGATGGTCGCCATCCCCGGTTTCGCGAACCGGGCGGCGTCCGTCTTCGCGCGCCTCGCCCCGAACAGGTTCCTCGTTCCCGTCCTGGCCAGCCGTCATCCCGGTTTGCGGACGTAGGCGCCGCCCGTCGGTTTCCGCCGATACCCACCGAGCCCAGTCCGCTCGCGCCGTTCGACAACCAGAACTTCCTCACTCCGACCGATCTCGACTACTGGAATCCGTTCGTCAGCGCGAACCGGCTCACCTCGCCGTTCGGAACCACCAACCGCATCGTCTGCACCGGGTTCCACGGCGTGCTGCTCGATTGCTGGCAGGCCGACCGGAACGGGCAACCCCACAAGCTCGTCAAACTGTCGCTGGACTTCCCCGGGTCGCTCGGCGCCTCGCTCCCGGGCGGAGGTCCCGGGCATTTCGTCTACCCGGGTTTCATTCCGGGCAGCTGAGACCGATTACAACGGGTCGCCCTCGACCCGTCCAGCCGGAAGCGTCCGGCCACAGATCGTGAGTGCGAGATCCTCGCCTGCGCCGCTCAATTCGGCACCCGACCCGTACGACCAGCCGAGGTCCGTGGCCCGCAACCGACGGCCCTCGATGTCGACACCGAAATTCGAGTGCCCACCGCCGGCCGTGAGGTCGTTGAGGACGACGCGGATGGTCGCCTCGGGTACGCGGCGCGGCACCCCCAGCGGCACCGTGACGTCGAGACCGTGGATCACCACATGGTTGAGCGCGCCGTGATAGCCGCCGCCCGGCGGAGTCCACCCGCGCATGGTGTCCGAGCGCAGGTCGGCGACGAGATCTGCCGTTGCCAATTCGGCGTCACTACGGGCGATCTCGTTGGACAGCCGGGTGAAATCGAACTCGCACTCACGCAGACGGGTCATGAACCGCTCCTCGGAGTACCGCGCCGCCATGGTGACATGTGCGACCACTTCGCGAATCCGCCAGCCCTCGCACAGCGAAGGCGTGTCCCACTCCGCATCCGAGATCCCGTCGAGGAGCTCGGCCAGGTCCGAGAACTCGATCGCAACCGCACGCTGCAGGACGGCATCATCGGTCATCGCAGTCAGCTCCCATCAGATGTGTTCTCCACGATCACCGTAGACCGAAACCGCCGAGTATTGCGCCAGTCGAACATGATTGGTAGAGTCGAACATATATTCGAATGACCTTGGGGGAGGTTGGTCATGGGGGAAATGAAGGCGCCGGATCTGGAGGAGTTGCGGGCGTTCACGACGCGATTGCGGTGCGTCGAGGCGTGTGGCGATGCCGGGTTGGGGATCGAGTGGATCGACGCGGTCGAATCGTTGAAATCGGTGGGGTGTGCGGTGCAGGCGGTGGTCACCGA
>NZ_WXYH01000086.1:0-9880 GCF_009872365.1 Rhodococcus sp. T7 | reverse complement strand
CAGACGTCCGACGCGACCACCAAGGCGCGGGCGCTGCCGATCTACCAGACCACCTCGTACACGTTCGACAGCACCGACCATGCTGCCGCGCTGTTCGGTCTGGCCGAACCGGGCAACATCTACACCCGAATCATGAACCCCACCCAGGACGCCGTCGAGCAGCGCATCGCCGCCCTCGAAGGCGGCGTCGCCGCCCTGCTGCTGGCGTCCGGGCAGGCCGCCGAGACGTTCGCGATCCTGAACCTCGCCGAGGCAGGCGACCACATCGTCTCCAGTCCCCGCCTGTACGGAGGCACGTACAACCTCTTCCACTACACGCTGCCCAAGCTCGGCATCGAGGTCTCGTTCGTCGAAGACCCCGACGACCTCGAGCAGTGGAAGAACGCGATCCGGGACAACACGAGGGCGTTCTACGGCGAAACCATCTCCAATCCCCGCAACGACGTGCTCGATCTGCCCGGCATCTCCGGCATCGCACACCAGCACGGAATCCCGCTGATCGTCGACAACACCGTGGCCACCCCCTACCTGATCCGCCCGCTCGAGCACGGCGCGGACATCGTGGTGCACTCGGCCACCAAGTACCTCGGCGGTCACGGCACGGCCATCGCCGGCGTCATCGTCGACGGCGGCACGTTCGACTGGACCCAGGGCAGGCACAGCAGCTTCACCACCCCGGACCCGAGCTACCACGGCGTCGTCTACTCCGAACTCGGACCGCCCGCGTACGCCCTCAAGGCGCGCGTGCAGTTGCTCCGCGACCTCGGTTCCGCGATCTCGCCGTTCAACGCGTTCCTCATCGCGCAGGGCCTCGAGACGCTGAGCCTGCGGATGGAGCGACATGTGTCCAATGCGACCGCCGTCGCCCAGTACCTGGAGGCGCGGCCGGAGATCGTGTCCGTCGGATACGCCGGGCTCCCGTCGTCACCGTGGTACGACCGGGCGAAGCAGATCGCGCCGAGGGGCGCGGGCGCCATCGTGACGTTCGAACTCGCCGGCGGCATCGACGCGGGCAAGAAGTTCGTCAACGCACTCACCCTGCACAGCCACGTCGCGAACATCGGCGACGTCCGCTCGCTGGTGATCCACCCGGCGTCCACCACACACTCCCAGCTGACCCCGGAGGAGCAGGCCGCCAGCGGCGTCACCCCCGGACTGGTCCGCCTGGCAGTAGGCATCGAAGGGATCGACGACATCATCGCCGATATCGAGACCGGAATTACGGCGGCGGCATCTTGACCGTGCGCGCAGTGCAGAACCTCCCCGTGGCCGACGGACGTCTCGGCACCGTCGACATCGGATCGCTCGAGCTCGAGAACGGCGCGGTGATCCCGTCCGTGACCCTCGCCGTGCAGCGGTGGGGCGAACTGTCCCCGAACCGCGACAACGTGGTGCTCGTCGAGCACGCCCTGACCGGCGACTCCCACGTCACCGGCCCCGTCACCGACGAGCACCCCTCCCCCGGATGGTGGAGCGGAATGGTCGGTCCGGGTGCGCCGATCGACACCGACGAGTGGTGCGTCGTCGCGACCAACGTCCTGGGTGGCTGCCGCGGCACCACCGGTCCCGGTTCGGTCGCGGCGGACGGGCGCCCGTGGGGCAGCCGCTTCCCGGAGATCACCATCCGTGACCAGATCGCGGCCGAGAAGAAGTTCACCGATCTGCTGGGGATCGAGAAGCTGGCGTCCGTGGTCGGTGGTTCGATGGGCGGCATGCGAGCGCTCGAGTGGGCCGTCACGTACCCGGACCAGGTGGCGTCGGCGCTCGTCCTCGCCGTCGGCGCCCGCGCGACCGCGGACCAGATCGGCACGCAGACCACCCAGATCGAGGCCATCACCAGCGATCCCGACTGGCTGGGCGGCGATTACCACGGCACCGGCCGGATCCCCCGGGCCGGACTGCGCATCGCCCGCAGGATCGCGCACCTCACGTACCGCACCGAGAGCGAACTCGACTCCCGGTTCGCGAACTCGCCGCAGGACGGCGAGGACCCGTGGCGCGGCGGGCGGTACTCCGTCGAGAGCTACCTCCAGCACCAGGCCGACAAGCTGGTCGGCAGGTTCGACCCGGGCACGTACGTGCTGCTGTCCGAGGCCATGAACCGGCACGACGTGGGTCGCGGCCGCGGGGGCATCTCGGCTGCGCTGGGGACGATCACCGCACCCGTCATAGTGGGCGGCGTCGACTCCGACCGCCTGTACCCGATCCGCCTGCAGGAGGATCTGGCCGAGGACATCCCCACCTGCGACGGCCTGCGGGTGCTGAACTCGCGGGACGGCCACGACGGGTTCCTCACCGAGGCGGCCGCCGTCGCGAAACTGCTGTCCGAAACGATGCAACTGGCCCGCGCCGGGCGCTGATCCCGCGCAGGGTTACGCCCGCTCGGACCGTCAGTCGGTTCCGAGCGGGTCGATCGACACGGCCAGCCACACGATCGCGCCGCCGACGGCCACGAGTGCGCCCACGTCGAAGGCCCTGCTGCGCACCGCGAGCAGTCCGACGCGCTCCGATGGCATCGTCAACCGGAACGCCGCCGCGAGCAGGGTGGCGACACCGAACACGAACGCTCCTCGCCGCCACCGGTCCGCGAGCACGAACACCACGGCCACGACGATGACGACGAGGACTGCCAGCATCGGCAGGTTCTTCTTCGCGAACTGCCCCCAGTCGGCCATCTCAGCCGAGAGACGCTGCGACACGCTCAGCCCGCTCCACGACGTTGGTCAGCAGGAACGCACGGGTCAGGGGTCCGACCCCACCGGGGTTCGGGGACAGGAAACCGGCGACCTCGGCGACGTCCGCCGCCACGTCGCCGCGCAGTCCGTCCTCGGTGCGGCTCACACCCACGTCGAGTACCGCGGCGCCGGGCTTGATCATGTCGGCCGTCACCAGCCCGGGGACACCTGCCGCCGCGATGACGATGTCGGCGCGCCGAACCTCCGCTCCGAGGTCCCGCGTGCGGGTGTGGCAGAGGGTGACGGTGGCGTTCTCGCTGCGCCGGGTGAACAGCAGACCGATCGGGCGGCCCACGGTGACACCGCGACCGACGACGACGACGTGCGCGCCCTCGATCGGGACCTCGTAGCGGCGCAGCAGGTGCAGGATGCCGCGCGGCGTGCACGGCAGCGGCGCTTCCTTGCCGAGCACCAGCCTGCCCAGGTTGACCGGGTGCAGGCCATCGGCGTCCTTGTCGGGGTCGATGCGCTCGAGGGCGGCGTTCTCGTCGAGCTGCTTCGGCAGCGGAAGCTGCACGATGTATCCCGTGCAGTCCGGGTTGGCGTTGAGCTCGTCGATGGTGGCGTCGAGCTTCTCCTGCGTGATGTCGCCGGGCAGGTCGCGCCGGATCGAGGTGATCCCGACCTTCGCGCAGTCGTTGTGCTTGCCGCGCACGTAGGCGGCCGACCCCGGGTCGTCCCCCACCAGGACGGTGCCGAGACCGGGCGTGATGCCCTTGTCCTTCAGGGCGCTCACCCGCACCTTCAGGTCTTCGAAAATCTCGTCGCGGGTCGCCTTGCCATCGAGGATCGTTGCAGTCACGTGCCCCATTCTCTCAGGTTCGGATAACCCGCGTCAGGTCGGTTCCACCACGAGCCCGTTGGCCGTCGCGTACGCGATGGCCTGGGTGAGTTCGATCTGCGCCTTGTCCAGTGTGGCGGCCGTCCACAGGTTCGCGTCGACGTGCGCCCCGCGCAGGTCGGCGCCGTCGAGTTTCGCGCCGCCGGTGCGGGCTCCGGACAGGTCCGCCGAACGCAGCACGGCCCGGCGGAGGTCCGTGCGGACGAGGTTGGCTTCCCGGAACCGGCAGTCCGTGAAATCGAGTCCACGTAGGTCCGCACCGCCCAGCGACACGAGCGTGAAGTCGCACTCGTCGAAGACCATCGGGCGTAGCCGGCAGTTGTCGAACTCCGACCCGAGGAAGCTGCAGTTGCGGAACTCGCTGTGCCACAACGTGGTTCTGGTGAACGAGCACGAGCGGAACGCCGTGCCCACGTGGTGCGACTCGGCGAGGTCGGCGCCCGTGAAATCGCAGTCGGTGAAGATCACCGACTCGGTGCGGAGTTCACTCAGGTCGGCGTCACGGAAGTTGCATTTCGTGTAGTGCCGCCGCTGCCAGTTCTGCGCGGGGAGGCGCGCGTCGCCGTAGTCCTCACCCACCACCTCTTCGACCGGATCCATGCGTCCATCATGCCGCCTCACCTTGTGGCCCTAAGCTGTGCGGGTGTTCCGAGTGATGTTCCACGAGTAGCTACACAGTATCCACCAAACATGAATACATGCAGGTAGAGCCACAAAAAGAAACGACCCCGGTCGGTGTTACAGCACCAGCCAGGGTCTGGGAACACAACGGATCGGACCCGTCATGAACCTTGGGCACCACTCTATCCCCGTCCAGCGTCAAGCGGACACCTACACGGTCAACCAGGCCGCTGATCTTCTCGGTGTTTCTCCCGAGGAAGCCATCGACGCCGCCGGTCTCACCCTGGGTGAACTGGAGCTTGGAGCCGTCGAGATCGGTCTCTCAGTGACCGACTTCCGGAACGTCCCAGTCCTCCGGCAACAAGACCTTCGGGTCATCGCATCCCGTCTGGATGCTCTCCCCTACCTCTGACCCACCCAAGCCCTGTTAGGCCCTCCACGGGCCTCTCAGGGCCAAACGTCGTTATCTGTGCGAGTCCGACGCTAACCAACCGCATCCGAGATCCATCCCTAGTCCCGGTGAACGGCACCGGGCACCTGTTCCCCAGGGTCGACACTGTCGAGCAGGTCCAGCACCACCGGCTGCCCTAGATGGCAGTCGGCTAGAAGTGTTGGCCGAGACGCGGTATCGGGGCATGGTCCGTGGGAGCTCTGGGGAGGGGATACGACACCGGCACCCTTGGGTGCTCCGTTCGGCCCAGATAGGTCAGCCACCCCGAAGGGGTGCCCATTTCAAAGTCCGTATCCGGACACATCAACTAGGAGAACAACAATGGAGAAGATCAAGGCTGGTCGAGCCAGAGTCACCAACCAGCAGAAATGCACGACCGGCGAATGGTTCACAGCGGTCGAGCGGAATCCGTCTCTCACGAGATCCGAGGTACTGACGGGACACGAGCTGATCGGGTGCCCGACCGATCTCACCGCCGAGGAGGTAGACGGCTCACTGACTCGGCTGGAGGCAGCCGGGTTTATTCGACAGATCGGCACCAACGACAACGGTCCGATCTACACGCTCGAACTCCCCCAGGGCTAGTCAACCCACGGGACGGCTGACGCGGACCGGATACGTCAGTCGCCCCGAAGGGGTGCCCATCCTCGCAACTGGGATCCTCGTGTCGGCAAGCGATCCACCACGACATTCTCAGGAGGCACCGGAACGATCACCTCGGTTCGACGCTGGCGCATCCGCTTGTCGAGCTGGTGCAACAGCTCCTCATCCGACAACAGATCGGGATCTGGAGCCACCACCGGCAGGATCCCGAGTTCATCCGCTGTGACGGCACCAGCCGCCAGCAACGCCCTCGTAACCGGCACCCCGAACGCCTCCGCTACCAGCCGAATCGACTTGATCCCAGGTTCCATCCCGTCATTGATCCAGCGTGAGACAACAGACGGGTTGGTCCTGGCTTCCTTTGCCAGCCGATTCTGGCTCCAACCTCTGTCTTTCATGTGGTCGGTTAGAAACGCGCCCCATCCGGTCATGCTCGGAGAGTAGTTGGGATCAGAACGTGAACCGGGACCGGCTTCCCTCCGGTCCCAGCTCACGCCGCCACGACGGTACAACCAGGGTCCGACACGAAACGTTGCAGCCTGAGTGCAACGTGGCACCTGAATCCGCGGGATGCAACGTGCAACCTGCAGGTCACAGCCGTGTTGCACCCGAGAGTGGCACTCGTGTTGCACCTGGTGTCGCACCCGCGTTGCAGTCGGTCCGCAACGTTGCACCCCAGTGCGACGTGCGACGCAACGTCTCAGGCCGTTGCACTGGCTGCTGAATGCAACGACGCAATGCCCAGGCCGATGAAGACCCTCGCGTGTTTACTGACAGGAAACACTTGAGGGGCACTTTCCGGTGCCCTGGTGAGGAGGTTTGGCCGGCACTCGCTGACCAGCGGATTTGGCGCTGGTCCCCGAACCGTGTCACGCGCGTACACACGCGCCCGTCGTAGACCCCCTTAAGGGGGTCCTGTAGAGATCCCCTCAGGGATCTCCTACGGCTGTTCTTAAACGTTCCAGGCCTTAAGGGCCTGGTCAACGGTAGTTTCCAGGACCTCAGGGTCCTGGGGATTCTTCCCCCAACTGGGAAAACCGGGGTTTAGTTCCTCGTCTCGCGCGCCCGCGTGAGAGGGCCAATCCGCTGACAGCGCCGTAGAGCGATCAGACCCCTGTTTCTAGGCACTGGTGCCAACCAGGGGCTAAAAGTCCGTCAGAATCGATCTCAAGGCCAGGAATCGCTATCCAGGATCTGGGTCATGACACAAACCATCGCGGATGCACCTGAAGCGCATCCGTCGAACTGCTGACGCTACCAGATCCACCGAGCGCCCCGCAGGCGCATAAGAGTATAAGGACAGGCACCGCTCAACTGTTGTTTCCTGAGAGTAAACAGAATCCCTGATTCTGAGTGAAGCTCGTCACAGTAGGAGGGTTCTGCGTCTTTTTCTGAGGAAGAGACACCTACTACATAGTGAGGGCGGAGTTCAGCCTCCGGCCCTCTCAGTGGAGTTGGTCACACAATCCGCCTTTTTTCGGAAAGTCGAACCTACTACATAGTGAGAGCGGGAACCGCGAGTACCGGATGCCTAGCATCTTGTGAACTCGCTCACAGTAGAACTGGTCCTACCAGCATGTTTCCGAATCATGGAAACCGTCGTCGGCCTAAATCCGAAAAGTCTCACCTACTACATAGTGAGGGCAGAGGGTCGAGAGACTACCTCCAGCTGTGAAGTCCCTCACAATCTGAGGATTCACCTGGGAAATTAGACGTATATACACTATGGGGCGGGAAAAACGCCCGTATATACACAGTGAGGGGTTAGACCCTCCACAAGAACTTGTCGCGGTCCTCCCCCGCGACAGGATGCAGGAGTTGTGGTGATCTCCTGCGGGGGTGAGCACCGGCCCGGAGTCGAGCGACAGCACCCACTGTCCCGCTCCTCCGGGTCGGCCCCAACGACCGTCACCAACACACTTCCGATCACCAGATCGAAGAACAACGAAGCCCTTGGCCTCCTGGCCTGGGGCTTCCCCTTTTTTCACCTCGGGTGATAGCCCGATCAACACAGGAAGGAATCACCCGATGAAAGACGAATGCACCAACGGTCACCCCATCGTGGATCGGTCACGAGACCGAACAACAAGCGGGCACTGCCGACTCTGTGCCCTGGACGCAGACCGGAAGTACCGGGCCAAGCGAAGAGCCGCACTGGAGCTGGTTCGCGCCCTGGAGGCGAACGGGGTCCACGTAGACCCCGACACGATGACGCTCACCACTGCGCCGACGACGGAGCCGACCGGAGTCGTCGCTCAGCGACTCGTCGACACACACGGAGAAGGAATCGAATGACCTACTCAGATGCAGCCACTGCTACGCGTCCATCCAGACGGACTCCTGGCGAACGAGATGCGGCATTCAGCCGCTACCTCGAACGATCGGAGCCGTACGTGGCGAAGATCCTCGAAGACGGAGACCGACCGTGGTTCGGCTCTGAGGCCGAACGCCGTGCTCTGTTCGACCAGCGTTACCAAGCTCCACAACCTCCGGCGCTTTCGCCGGTTCATTCACTACGCACCATCAACAACCCGAAAGAGAACAACTGAAATGCCCGCTGGAATGGAAAACGTCTGCGTCACACCCGATGAGGCTTTCACCGACTACGCACTGATCCCCCGAGCTATCCACCTCTGGGAGTCACGAGGACTCCTCAGGTCAGTCGGTCGCTGGCTCCCTGACACGGGAGCCGAACAGCCTTTGTACATGGTCGAGGACCTGGAGTCCCTCATCCTCACCGACCCACACACAGCGCGGCTGCTCGATTGAGCCGCCCAGATCAACGCTGACGCACTAACACAACCTCCCTGGCATGGGAGGTACCCCAACACAAGGAGAACACCATGGACCATGATCAGATCCTCAACCGACTCAACCAGCGCAAGCATGACCGAGCAGTGATCTTCTACGGTGCCGAGACCGACCCTCACAAGGGGGAGTCAGACCTGGACCGGTTCATCCGTGTCATGGCTGGACCGAAGCCAGTAGAGGTCAAAGCCGACGAAGCCCAGACGGAGATACCCCTCAATGGGGCTCAGGTGCTCCGTGCCGCCCTAGGAGGCGGGCACGGCACGATCAATGCCCCGTCGTCGACCGCTGCACTCGTAGCGGATGTCATCGCGGGACGATACGACCACTCCGGTTAGATCCGTAATCACAAGCTAGACAAACGAATATCACCAACACCCCCCACGGCCAGACCGCCAATGTGTCTGGCCTTCGTCGTTCTACGGAAGGAACACCAACATGTTCGACACCAACGCAACCGTCAACAACATCTCCAACTGGGCCAACCTGGAGGTCAAGCTCCCGGCTGACCTGGCCAAGTCGCTCGAAGCGTACGAAGCACTCCGGTACGTCGAGACCGGACACGAGCCGGTCATCGACCCGACCAAGCTCAAGGCCTCCAACGTCGCTGTAGAGGTCGACAAGGTCGCTGGGGAGCTGAGCGTCAATGCTCAGCGTGAGGAGGCCAAGCGCCGTCTGCTCGCGGCCCTCGGAGGGAAGATCCTTCGGGAAGCCGGGGCGGCTGTACCGGATCTGGTCGAGCAGCTCACCCCCGAGTTCAACACTCAGGCTGCGAAGTTCAAGGCCGCCGTTGCGAAACTCCCGTACGAGCTGACCTCGGAAGCCATCGTTGCCTCTGCCAACCCCGAGGTTCTCGCGGCGCTCGGAGACGCGAAGCAGGCTGGTGCCTACCTCCGCGCTGTGGACCAGTGGGTTGCTGGTCTCACCCAGCTCCCCGCGTTCGCTGGTGTCGATGTCGACGCCCAGCCGGTCCTGCGGATTCTCGCTCCGTCGACGTACAAGAGCCTGGTCAACTTGCTGACCGCTCACAACCAGCCCGGTAAGGATGAGCTTGTGGTCCAGGTCGGAGCCGCGTACCTCGCGGCTGCACGCGCTGGGGTCGAGTTCCGTATTGCGGATCCGCGTGAGGCCGCTCAGCTCCGGGAAAAGCTGGAGGCATCCCGGCCCGCGCCCAAGGACGTTCGGTACCTGGACCTCACTCGCTGAGTACGGACGCAACGCCAGCCTTTGAGCTGGCTCGCAGACCACCACACCCACACCGGGGGCAGGTTCGACCGATGAGAGACCGCCAGCTCTCAACGGAGCCTGCCCCTGGGATCGACTGAGAGGCAACAAATCATGCGAAAGCGTTACCCATGCACCCGAGAAGGGTGCCCAGGGACTCTGACAGCGCAGATGCACGCACACGGCAGGGTGCATTGCAGTCCGCTCTGTGAACTCGTCTCTTCCGAGCTGGACAAGATCGAGGGCTGGAGTAAGTCCGCGACCGACGAAGGTGTGAGCCGAGAACTCACCAACGCGTGGGCACAGCTCGTGACCACCTCCGATGCACTCTCCGAGTACCGAGAGGCATACAAGTCCGTGGTTCGTGCGACGAACGACACGGTTCGTCGAGAACGACGAATGCCACAGCAGATCC
This sequence comes from Rhodococcus sp. T7, assembly GCF_009872365.1. Lineage (NCBI taxonomy): Bacteria > Bacillati > Actinomycetota > Actinomycetes > Mycobacteriales > Nocardiaceae > Rhodococcus > Rhodococcus sp. T7. The sequence goes on along the minus strand of NZ_WXYH01000086.1, from coordinate 182 downwards.
ACTGACCACCAAGAGAGAGATAGACATTGAACGAATCACACCACCCGTGCTCAAGACCCGAGTGCCCTGGCACAGTCCCTCAACACATCGTGGACCAAGGGTTCAAGAACGCGTCAGCGGCTGTGACCAGAGCTGACCACGCCTCTGTGAGTACGGCGTTGTCCTCCGGGCTGAGGCCCGGT
>NZ_WXYH01000085.1:0-9927 GCF_009872365.1 Rhodococcus sp. T7 | reverse complement strand
CGGCACTGGCGGGATGCCCGGTTGACGAAGATCTTCGAGGGCACCAGCGAGATCCAGATGCGGATCATCTCCGACGAGCTGCTGGGGAGGGCCGCCGAATGACTGCATCCACGGTCGGCGATCGCACGGTGAGCGATGCCCGGCGGGTCTCCGAACTCGCACTGTCCCTGCCGGAATCGTCGTTGACGGGAATCGCCGTGGCGGGGCTGCTCGCTCCGCGACCGGAGGTCGGGGCCACACGCACCGGGCTGCAATGGAATTCGCAGTCCTCGGTGACGGATGACGACGTCGTCCGCGTCGAATCCGTCGTCACGCGGGTCGAACAGTCTTCGGACGGGGCAGTCCTCGATCGGCACGTACGACTCGTCGACGACGGTGGGTCGATCCGCGAGCAGGGCATCGAGACGTGGCGTCTGCCCGACCCCGCCGGAGTCCGATACGACCCGGCGGTCGACTTCTGCACCCCCGCCTGGGGAGAGGTTCTCCGCGAATCGCTCTCTTCCGACCCTGCCTTCGCGTCCTCGCTGGCGACGTGGGACGGCACGGTGGGCCTGCGCTGCACGGACGCCTCGGGCGGCGCCCGCGAGGTGCATTTGCGGATCTATCGCGGCCGGATCATCGACGTCGCGCGCCGCGTCCCGGGTGGTGCCACGTTCACACTCGTCGTCCCGGCCGTGACGTGGGTCGACCTGATGGTCGCCGAACACAACGACTTCATGCGCCGCGCGATCAGCGGTGAATTCTCCTCCAGCGGCGACGGGTACGAGTATCTGCGACTCACCAAGCCGCTCGACATCGTCATCGCCCATGCCCGCACCGCCGCACGTGAGTGGCGCCGCGTGCCGGAGCACACTTTGCCACTCACGTGCGGAAGGGAGGCCCGGTCGTGATCGAGGCCCGGTACCTGGACATCGACGGCGCGCTCGGCCTCGTTGAAATCGTCACCTCCGACAATCGTCCGGACAGCGAGACACCCACCGTGCTGTGCCTGCACACCGCGGGGCAGAGCGGAGTTCAGTGGCGCCATGCCGCGTCCGCATTGGCAGACCGCGGTTACCGAGTGATCGTCCCCGACCTTCCGGGGCACGGGCGTTCCGAGCCCGCGGTCGACGGCCCGATCACCAGCATCGTGGTGTTCGCGGACTGGCTCGGGAAGGTCCTCGACGCCCTCGCCGTCGAACGGCCCTTCGTCATGGGATGTTCCATCGGAGGCAAGTTGACACTCGAACTCGCGACCCGCCCGTCGCGGCCGCTGGCCGGGGCGATCGCCATGGAAGCCGAGGCCGGTCCCGGCCGCGTCAACGTCGGCGGATTGCGCCGCGAACTCGAGGACGTCGCCGGACCCAGCCGCGCCGACCGCACGTATCTGGGCACCCTGGCGTCCATCGGGCGGTCCGTGCCCGAAACTCAGGCCCGCCTGATCGCCACGATGCACAAACGCGAGGACCCGGAGATCTCGTCCTCGGACCTCATCGCCTGGGGAACACACGACGTGCGGGACCGTCTCGCCGACATCACCTGCCCCATCAGGCTCGTCGCCGGAGCGCAGGACCCGTGGATCCGGGCCGGACTCGTCGAGCAGGCGGCAGCGAGAATCGAAGACGCCCGTCCGGGATCGACGACGTTCACCCTGCTCGACGACATCGGCCACTACCCCATGGAGGAGATCGACGATTTCGCCTCGGTGGCGGACGGTTGGCTGACGGAACTGCGCACCGCGGCGGTGCTCTCGTGACGGCGCACGACACGGCCACGCGCCGTGACACCCTCGCCGCGCTGCTCGACGAACTCGTGACCGCCGACCCGCAGGCCGCCGTCACGATCGACGTCGTCGACGGCGAACCGCTCGTCTCGGGCCGCGCCGACCTCCGCGACCGCGTCGAGGCACTGAAGTTGGAACTCTCGAGGGCCGGTGTGCGCCGCGGCCAGTGCGTGGCGGTGCTGCTGCCGAACTGGTCCGATGCACTCGTCTGGCAGCTCGCCTCGTCGGCCGTCGGTGCACACGTCATCGGCGTCAACACCCGGTACAACACGCACGAGATCGCGCACATCCTCACCTCCGCGCGACCCGCGGTGGTCGCCGTGGCCGACCACTTCCACGGCCTCGACCTGTTCGGGCGACTCGACGAGGCGCAGCAGTCCGTCGACCTCCCGGCCCCGGCGGTCGCGGTGGTGCGCGGCCCGGCGGCCGCGGGCGAGGCGCCCGATCCGGCGCGATTCGACCTCGGCGGCGGCGCCTGGACGGCGGGCAGCGCGGACACCGGCGGTGTTCGGGTGCCGGAGACCCCCGACATGGCCACCACCACCGCCGCGGGCGAGCGGGCGGACCCCGGCGACCCGCTAGCCGTCGCCTTCACCACGTCCGGATCCACCGGCGTCCCGAAACTCGCGGCCCATCGGGAATCCGCGGTGGTCCGGCACGCGCGAGCCGACGCCGTCGTCCTCGACATCGAACCCGGCGACGTCACGCTCTGTGTGCTGCCCGTGTCGGGCGTGTTCGGATTCAGCACCGCCCTGGCGACTCTCGCCGGCGGCGGCGCCCTCCTGATGGAACCCGTCTTCGACGCCGCGGCCACGCTGGGCCGCATGCAGTCGCTGAAGGTGACACACGTGGTCGGCGGCGACGACCTCTTCACCCGCCTCCTCGACACCTGGCACGGGGGTCACCGCGCCGACCTGTCTTCGCTGAAGCGGCTCGGGATCGCCGACTTCCTCGGCCGTTCGCACGAGGTGGCCGTGTGGGTCCGGGACGAATTCGACGCCGTCACCACGGGCGTCTTCGGGTCTTCCGAGGTGTTCGCACTGATGCTGCTGTGGGATGTCGCCGACCCGGAAGCCCTGCGCTGGAACGGCGGTGGGCGCCCGGTGGAACCCGCCATCGAGATCCGGATCGCCGACCCACTGGACGATTCCGCTCTCCCCGACGGCGAACAGGGCGAGCTGCAGGTACGCGGACCGAACGTCGTCGACGCGTACCTCGGCAATCCGGACGCGGCCGCGCGCGCGTTCACGCCGGACGGGTGGTTCCGCAGCGGCGATCTGGCCGTCGCGACCGGCGACGGCGGCTACACGTACGTGTGCCGGATGGGCGACGTGCTCCGGTTGCGCGGATTCCTGGTGGACCCGGCCGAGATCGAGCACCGACTCGCCGAACACGACGGCGTCCACCTCACGAAGGTCGTCGGAGTCACCGGCGGCGGCGGATACACCGAAGCTGTCGCGTTCGTCGTCCCGGCCGAGAACGCCGACGTCGACGCCCGAGAGCTCAAGTCTTGGTGCGCAGAGTCGTTGGCGGCGTTCAAGGTTCCCGCCGCCGTCCACATCATCGAGGAAATGCCGACCACAGTGGGCGGTAACGGAGCCAAGATCCGAGCGGTCGAACTGCGCGAATGGGCGCAGCGGTGGACCGATCACGAAAGGGATTTCCGCAGTGCCTGAAAACTCGAACGCGCAGGCGACCGACGTCGTCGTCTGTGAGCCCCTGCGCACCCCCGTCGGCCGATACGGCGGCCAGTTCAAGGACGTTCCCGCCGCCGACCTCGGCGCCCGTGTGGTGTCCGAACTGATCCAGCGCACCGGAGTGGATCCGGGCAGCATCGACGACGTGATCTTCGGTCAGTGCTACCCGAACGGCGAGGCACCCGCCATCGGCCGCGTCGTGGCCCTCGATGCGGGACTGCCGGTGACGGTTCCCGGTCAGCAACTCGACCGTCGCTGCGGATCGGGTCTGCAGGCTGTGCTCGACGCCGCGATGCGGGTGCAGACGGGGATCGCCGAACTGGTGATCGCCGGCGGCGTCGAATCGATGAGCCGCGCCGAGTACTACACCGAAGCGATGCGCTGGGGAGCCAAGGGCGCCCCGGCGGTGCTCCACGACCGGCTCGCCCGCGGGCGCGTCACCGCCGGCGGACGCAACTATCCGGTGCCCGGCGGCATGCTGGAGACAGCGGAGAACCTGCGCCGCAAGTACCGGATCAGCCGTCGCGAACAGGACGAACTCGCGGTCAGTTCCCATCAGCGGGCGGTCGCCGCCATCGACTCGGGGAAGTTCGCGCAGGAGATCGTTCCGGTGGAAGTCCCGATCCGCAAGGGTGATCCGCAGCTCGTCGACCGGGACGAGCACCCCCGCGCCGACACGACGGCCGAGTCACTCGCGCGTCTACGGCCCATCATGGGCGCCACCGATCCCGACGCCACCGTCACCGCAGGCAACGCCAGCGGGCAGAACGACGGCGCGGCGGCGTGCCTCGTCACCACCCGAGGACAGGCGGAGCGTCTCGGTCTCCGGCCGCTTGCCCGCCTGGTCACCTGGGCGGTTGCCGGCGTGGAGCCGTCCGAGATGGGGATCGGACCGGTTCCGTCCACCGAGCGGGCACTGAAGCGTGCCGGACTGACGCTCGCGGACATCGACCTGATCGAACTGAACGAGGCATTCGCGGCGCAGGCACTCGCCGTCACCCGCGAATGGAACTTCGGCGAACAGGATTTCGCCCGCACCAACGTCAACGGGTCGGGGATTTCCCTCGGACACCCGGTCGGTGCGACGGGAGTCCGAATTCTCACCACCCTGCTGCGCGAGATGGACCGTCGCGGCGCCCGGTACGGCCTCGAGACTATGTGCATCGGCGGCGGCCAGGGTCTGACCGCGATCTTCGAACGGGCCTGACCGCTCAGCTGTCGAGGGTCCGAATCCAGTCGGTAAGCGCCCGCACGACCTGTGCGGGCGCTTCCGGCATCAGTGCGTGGCTGGCATTGGGGACGACGGTCACGGTGACCAGTTCGCCGAACCGGTCACGTAACTCGTTCGCCGTCTCGCGGGGACGGAACGGGTCGAGAGCGGACTGCAGGTCGAGGATCGGCTGATGCGCCACCGCCCACCACTCGTCCTTCGGGGTGGCGGCCGCGGCGGCGAGTTGACGCTCCGACACCTCCGGGTACCAGCCGCCGAGCCATTCCGTCGGATCGTTGCCCGGCGCGAAGAATCCGGTCTGCAGGTAGCCGATCCGCTCCGCGTCGGGCAGTGAGGAATCGGCGCACTTCACCGCCAATGCGGTGAGCGCAGCAGGATAATTGCGGGCGCCGGCGGCAGCCACGACGACGCCGTGCACCAGATCGGGCCGGTCGGCGGCCAGCATCCGTGCGACGTAATGCCCGTAGGCGTGACCGACCACCACCGCCGGGCCGTTGCCCTGTGCCTCGATCACCGCGCCGACGTCGGCGGCCAGGTCGTGCAACGTGATGTTCGCCAGCGGACCGGTGCTGCGGCCGATGCCACGAGGCTGCGGTCGGGCGACCCGGAACCCGTTCTGCGCCAATCCGCCCGCGACGTCGTCGTAGTCGTACGACTCCCGGCCGAGCGACGGCAACAGGATCACCGTCGGCCCACTTCCTTCGACGACGACCTCGATCACCGCGGTCGCGGTGCGCACGAACTCGGTGGTCCGGGGCGGTGACGTGCTGGCCATGACGGTTCCTCCACAAGCGTAAGACCCCGGGCGACACGAAGTCTCATCGTGTCGCCCGGGGACATGGTCGGTGTTTCAGTCCGCGGCGGGATCGAGCGCGAAGTCGTAGGTGACAACCTTACGCCCGGTCTCGTCCAGCCGCGGATCCAGGAGGAGTTCGGGTTTCGTCGCGGTGGCGACGTCGTCGTCGATCCAGTCCCCGCCCGCGAAATACAGCTGCGTGATGATCGGCTGCTTGCCCGGCGAGGTCACCCGCAGATGCAGGTGCGCCGGGCGCCACGGGTGCCAACCCGCGGACTCGATGAATCGACCGGTCGGACCGTCGGTCGGAATCTTGTACGGCGCAGGCTGAATGGTCGTGATCTCGTACCGGCCGTCCGCGTCGGTGACGACGGTCCCGCGCAGATTCCATTCGGGCAGGTGCGGGGCGAACTGCGAGTAGTAGCCTTCGTCGTCGGCATGCCACAGTTCGAGGGTGGCACCGCCGAGCCCGGTGCCGTCCAGGTCGGTGACCTGGCCCCGGAGGACGAGCGCGGTGTGCGCCCGATCCTCCTCGCGCATCGGAAGTGTGCACCGCGCGGGGAGTTCCGGTGCTCCGGGGACGTAGTACGGTCCCTCGATGCTCCCCTTGGTGCCCTGGAAGTTCCGGGAGTTCACGTCTTCGATCTCGTGCTCGACGAAGACGTCGAGGAGCAGCGGCCATTCGCCGCCCTCGCCGACGTCGATGAGCCACTGCTTGAGGACGCGATACTCCTGGTACGTGACGGCGTGCTTCTGGATCAGCGCGCTCAATCCGGCGAGCGCCTCGGTGGCGATGGCGGACAGGCGCTCCGGGGACGTGTCGGCGGTGAACCGGGCGCCCTTGAACTTGTCCGTGGCGGCGTTGCCGGATCCGACGGCGGTGGGGCTCTCGAGCGTGGTCATGGTAGCTCCTGGTCTGTGAACTAGCTGCGGCCGAAGTAGGAGACGTCGTCGTTGCCGATCAGGTCGGGCACCGTCCAGCCGTCGAGGTCGTACTCGGCGAGGCACTGCTCGGCGAGGCCCTTCATGGAGCTGACCGTTCCCCGGTTCTCCGCGAACATCAGCAGTTCCGCCTTCACGCCCTCGTGGTTACCGGCGTAGTTGCGCTCGTACAGTTCGTGACGGCCGCCGAACTCGCTGCCCACCGAATCCCACAGGGCCTTCATGATCTTCACGCGTTCGACCGCGGGCATTCCCTCGGAGCCGCGGACGTACTTGTCGAGGTACGGGCGGACGTCGGGCGACTTGAAGTCGGCGGACGACGACGGCAGGTAGATCAGCCCGGATGCAACGTCCTGCTCGATGATCTCCTTGATCCGCGGGTAGCCCTGCTGCATGAACATGCGGTAGGTGAGGCCGTATTCGAGCTTGGGGATGACGGTGTCACCCACCCAGGGCTCGGGGTCGCGGACCATGGATTCAGTGAGCGACCAGAACAGGTTTCGCCAGCCGATCACTTCACCGACACGGGTCTGCACACCCCGGAAGCCGCCGGCCCCGGTGGCGTCGAGGGCCTTCATCAACATGCCGGCGATGAAGTCGAGCTTCACGGCCAGCCGAGTGCAGCCCTGCAGCGTGAAGCGGGGCAGGAACCCCGACTGCGGGAAGAAGGCGTTGATCTTCTCCACGTCGCCGTACATGAAGACGTTCTCCCACGGCACCAGCACCTTGTCGAAGACGAAGATGGTGTCGTTCTCGTCCATCCGCGACGAGAGCGGGTAGTCGAACGGGCTGCCCATGACCGCGGCCTGCTGGGTGTAGGACGTGCGGCAGATCAGCTTCACGCCCGGTGCGTCCATCGGCACTGTGCAGATGAGGGCGAATTCCTTCTTCTTGATCGGCAGCCCGTAGTGGGCGATGAAGTTGTAGTTGGTGATCGCCGACCCGGTGGCGACGACCTTGGCGCCACTGACGATCAGGCCGGCGTCGGTTTCCTTTTCCACCTTCATGAACACGTCACCGACCTCGTCCGGCGGCAGTTGCCGGTCGACGGGCGGGTTGATGATCGCGTGGTTCCAGTACAGGACCTTCTCCTGCGACTCCTTGTACCAGCGTTCCGCGTTGTCCTGGAACGGTGAATACAGCTCTTTGTTGGCGTGCAGGGTGCCGAGGAAGGACGCCTTGTAGTCGGGGGAGCGGCCCATCCAGCCGTAGGTCATGCGCGCCCAGGTGGCGATCGCGTCGCGGTCCTTCAGCAGGTCGTCCGACGTCTTGGACGCCCGGAAGAACCGCATCGTCACGCCACCGTTGCCGGTGTCGGTGGGTGTCGTCAGGGCGTCGACGTGCTCGCCGGTGTGCATCGCGTCGTAGAGGCGGGCGGTCATCCGGATCGGGTTGCGGAACGCCGGGTGCGTCGTGACGTCCTTCACCCGTTCCCCGTGCAGCCAGATCTCGCGGTCGTCACGCAGCGATTCGATGTACTCGTCACCGGTCATCGGCCGCGACGCGAAGTTTGCGGTGCGGTTGGCATCGCAGTCGGCGGCGGTGTTGACCGTGCTGCGGTCGACGGGGGCTTCGGTGGTGGTCATGGTGTTCCCTTCGAAGATCATGGGTCGGGGGCTGTTCGTCAGGACGCAGCGCGCGCGAGCTGCGGGTGGACCGGGGTGAACGACGCGGTGGCGTCGAACCATCCGCTGTGCGGGTCGTCGAGGCAACCGTTCCACGCCGCAGTGCCCGACACGGCACCCAGATCGTGGAATGTGCTCCGGTAGAACAGCAGTGGGTCCTTGACCGGGTCGACGGACGCATCGACGATCTCGCCGATGAAGATGACGTGGTCGCCGCCGTCGTAGGACGCCCAGGGCGAACACGTCAGCGTGGCCGCGTTGCCGGACAGGGCGGGAGCGATGCCGGACTCGTCCCACACCGGCTCCGTCCGTTGTGGTTTGCCCGCGAAGTGCATGGCGGTGTCGAGCTGATCGGCGGCCAGAATGTTCACCGCGAACGGCGCATCGCTCAGGTAGCTGCACGCCTTCGACTTCCGGGTCAGCGTCACCTGGCACAGTCGAGGTTCGATCGAAATTGCGGTGAACGCGGTGACGGTCGCCCCGTGCGGCTCGCCGTCGGAGTTCGCGCACGTGATCACGGTGACGCCACTGGCGAACTGGCCGAAAATGTTACGGAGGGTGCGCTGATCCATTTTTCGTGACCGCCTTTCTGCACGATTCGTGCGATCACCCCCTCGTTTGGGGGCACCTGCACAACGTATGACGGGCGTCACAGTGCGTCGATCCTCATTGCGAACCGCCGATCCGGAACGCGAAACGGGATTGATGGAGGCGGGGTGCAGGGCCTTGCAGTGACGTGAGTCACAGGCGATGCTAGGGTCGGGAGTTGCTCGAACGCCGCTGAAGCGCGAGGTGAGAGGTCTGGACGTACGTATGCGAGGACAGTTGGAAGGCCCCGGTTTCACCGACTGGGACGAGGTTCACGAGGTGGTCGCGGACGCGTACTTCCCTCACGAACTGCGTCCGCTGTCGCGTGACAACGCCGCGCGGTCGTCGCTGGAATCGTCCGACGTGGGCGCGTCGCGGCTCGCCCGGATCGGATTCGGGGCAGCCGTGGCCATCGAGTCCGACCATCCCGGCGCGTACGGCATCAACATCCCCCTCACCGGTCGCATCGTGTCCGTCACCGGCGGCACGGAAGTGACGTCGACGCCGGGGCTGGCGACGATCTGTCCGCCCGACACCCGGACCGTGATCACCAACTGGAGCAGTTCCTGCGAGATCATCGGCTTCAAGGTGGACCGGGACTACCTGCGGCGGGAGATGGACCGTGTGCTCGCCAGGCCCGGTCAGCTGTTGCCGCGGCAACTCGACCTGCGTGCGGGCGCCGGAGCGGAGTGGCTCAGGCTCGTCCGTTCCGTCGCCGACCAGGCTTTGCACGACAGCGTTCTCCTGCGCAGTGAGATGGTGTCGCAGCAATTGTGTGGTGCCTTGACCACCGCTCTCGTGCTCACCGCGATGCCGGACGACGACACGGGCTCGTCGGGAATCCGCCCGCGCATCGTCAAGCGGGTCATCGACGCGATCCACGAGGATCCGGCCCGCCCCTGGACCGCAGGCGAGATGGCCGAACTCGTCGGCGTGAGCGTCCGGCGCATGCAGCAGGGGTTCCGCGAATACGTGGGCATGACGCCGATGGAGTTCCTCGTCGACGTGCGCCTCGAGCGTGTGCACGCCGATCTGATCGGAAGCGCCTCCTGTGCAACTGTTTCGGAAGTCGCCACCCGCTGGGGAATCATGCACACCGGCAGATTCGCCGCCGCCTACCGCCGCAAGTACGGTGTGACGCCGTCCGAGTCGCTGCGGGACCGCGGCCTGTGAAAGTTGTCGGACCCCCGCGATAGTATTCGCACATGAGTGGCGCTCCTGAGGTTTGTGTGGGCGTCATTTCTGCTGTTCAGGGTGGGTTGTGTTGTTGGACGCAGCGTTCGGCG
>NZ_WXYH01000084.1:0-10000 GCF_009872365.1 Rhodococcus sp. T7 | reverse complement strand
ACGCGGTTTCGGCGACCACGGTCAGGTAGATGTTCGCCGAGGTGATCGCGTCACCGGTAATGAAGCCTTCGCCGAACTGACGGCCGATGGTGCCGGCGTAGTTGTTCGCGAACGCCTTCTCCGTCATATCGAACCCGGCGGGATCGATGTAGTTGTTCATGTACAGCTTCTTGAGGTTCATCTGGATCGTCGAGTGCCGAACCTCGTCGATCATCTGCACCGCGAGCCCGTTGTGAATCTCCGGGTTCGGCACCGCGTCGATGGCCATCGGCATCGCACGGGCGGCCGAAATCTCCGGGAACGGGATGATCGACAGGAACAGCTTCTGCCATTCGAGCCAGCGCTGCTGAACCTGGCGGAACATGTTGCCGCGGATGGCACCATCCATGGCACCGTACACGCGGTTGTCCTTCTCTTCCTCCATCGGGAAGTAGGACCGCATGATCTGCTTGAGAGGATCCTTCTTCGGAGCCTTCTCGAAGGTATAGTCGGTGCCGAACCGGGTGGCCGGGGTCGCGAAGGTCGGATCCCATGACAGTTCGGTGATCTTCGCGTGAGCCTTTGTCAGGCTTTGCCTACTCAATGTGCGCCTCCTGAATCGGGTGCCGGCCGAGTGCCGACGGTGGGGACGTTGTGCGATTGATTCAACCGCGTAATCCAGCTCACGAACGTCTCAGTGTGAGACAGCAGTCACATCGAACCGGTGTGTCGGGTGCCGACACCGATCCGGCACCCGGGACGGGGCCGACCTGCAACCGGGCCGATGGGATCACCTCCACAGAATTCTTTCGCCTCGGCGAAGGACGACAACCGAAGCGACCTTCGTGGGTGGGCAGTACTCGCTGGGCGTCCGCATCAACGAGCGGTAACCGTCGCGCATTCACGCGCAGGCGGATGGCCGCCCCACCCATCCGCACGAACGCCGAAAACCCGGGCGGCGATACGCCGGACTCGACGACGCTCGAGGAACTTCAACTCGAACGCGATGCGACAGTCGGCGTACTTGCCCTGCACGCCTGGCGAAAAGGCCACCGCCACTAGGCCACCGCCAATGGCACACTCGGAATATTCCGTGCAACGATGTAACGCGAAACCCGAGAATTCGGCATCGAGTTCGACTACGCCGCGATGTCGACGTATCAAAGTGAGACACCAACGAACCTGGCTGTGCTGCCATGCTTCCAGCCGGGAGTACTCATCCGACCAGCCCAGGTGACAGTGAGGAGCCATCGAGGACCAATCCCCACGAACTCAGCTGCGTACGGAAGCAGGTCGACCGCGGTGCCGGGAGGCGATTCACCCACCAGCGCGTCGACCACGGTTGCTGAACCATCCAGACTGGACGTGGTGCATATGCCCGGCGGCGCGCACCGAAGAAGACCCTGAACTGGGTACAGGGGATTCAACGCGCCGTCCTGCGGGCGTGCCGTCCGCCATACCGCGGAGATGGCGGGCGGCACGCAAGCTACGCAACGTAGCCCTCGCCGGCCCAGAACGAACACCGTAAATCCCGAGCCATCGGCCGCAACCGCGGCGCGGATTCTTCGCACCGTCGCACACCCGGACCGATTCACTCGTGACATCCCTTCTGGTCCACGCCGTCGTCGCAGTCCTACCGATCGCCCCGCACAACAGGCCCTCGAGGACACGATCGGTTCTTGCCCTCTCGGCCCGGACGTACGCAACCGAACGATGGATCACCGCCGATGGGCTCCGCCCTGAGGACATCGCCGAGACACGCAACACGGCACCTCATCCAGAAATGTCGATCGCGCGAATCGACACGTAAAAAGTTTCACGTCAAAGCGATTCATCCGTCACGTTCGGCGGACGGGGTGCCGTGCGATCGCCCCCGCATCGAAGAGAGGCGACTCCGCGGCCGTGCCCTCGTCGAGGACATCGAAGGCTCCGACCCGCAGTTGCGCGGCTGAGGGTTCGGACTTTCAGGGACAGTGCGGAAAATCGACCGCCACGGAGCGCCCCGAATTGCCGATGTCCGCATCGCGCTTCTGCGACGGAGGTATCGTGGTCTGCAGGGGTTACCTGAGAGATGGAAGTGACGGCTTCATGCCTTCCGGCGCCAAAGCGAACATAGGTAACCTCCCCCACGAACTGACGAGTTTCGTCGGTCGACGCCGTGAGATCGCCGAGGTCCGCCGGCTTCTCTCCGTGTCACGGCTCGTGACGTTGACGGGCATCGGCGGTGTGGGAAAGACGAGGCTCGCGCTGCGGGTCGCCGCCGATTCCGGGCGCGCATTCGACGAGGGTGTGTGGTTGGTCGGGCTGGCCGAACTGCACGACCCGGACAGGGTAGGCGACGCCGTGTCGTCGGCATTGCACCTGCGTGAAGGCTGGGACGCCGCACCCGAGACCCTCCTTGAAGGGGAGTTCACGACACGGAATCAGCTGCTCGTATTAGACAACTGCGAGCACCTCGTCGAACCGGTCGCCGACCTCACCCTCACCCTTCTCCGCGCCTGCCCGGAACTTCGGATTCTCGCAACCAGCCGGGAACCTCTCGGCATTGGCGGAGAAGCAGTGCTCAGGGTGCCACCCCTGACAACTCCGGAAACGACGGCGGTCGGTGGGGGTCTCGGTCACTACGAGGCAGTGAACCTCTTTGCCGAACGTGCGGCTATGGCGGTCCCGGGCTTCGCTGTCACCGAGCACAATCAGGATGTAGTCGCGGCGATCTGCCGGCGCCTGGACGGTCTGCCGCTCGCCATCGAATTGGCGGCAGTACGACTGAGGGTGATGTCGGTGGAGCAGATCCTGCAGCGGCTCACGGACCGGTTCGGTGTGCTGACCTCGGGCAGTCGGGGGGTGCCGGCCCGGCAGCAAACTCTGCAGTGCTGCATCGACTGGAGCCACGAATTGTGCACTCCGGCCGAGCGGACGATGTGGGGGCGGCTGGGGGTGTTCTCGGGTGGCTTCAAGCTCGACGCCGTTGAAGCGGTCTGCACCGACCCGCTGGTGGCGGGCCAGGTTGTGGATGTGGTGGGCTCGCTGATCGACAAGTCGATTCTGATTCGCGAAGCGGACTGCGCGGGGGCGGTGCGGTATCGGATGCTCGAGACGCTGCGCGACTACGCCACGGAACGATTGCAGGTGTCCGGCGACTTCGGAACGCTGTTGCGGCGGCACCGGAACTGGTTCGAACACTTGGTGCTGCGGGCGGAGTCCGACTGGATCAGCTCACGGCAGATAGCGTGGATCGGTTGCCTCGACGCAGAGGAACAGAACATCCGGGCTGCCCTGCAGTTCTGCCTGACCGGTCCGGAGGAGGCCGATGTGGGACTGCGCATCGCGGCAGCGTTGTACCCGTACTGGCGGGTGCGGGGCAGGGCGCCCGAGGGGATCCGTTGGCTTGTTCAACTTCTGGCTGTCCAGGATGGCACACCCAGTATGGGCCGGATCAAGGCGTTGCATGTGCTCAGTGTGCTGTCCGGGTTGCATGGTGACCCGGAGGCGTCGGCTTTTTACGCGGCGCGTGGAGGCGCGCTCGCGGCGCAGTTCGGCGATCGAACCACAAATGCCCTCATGGCCGAGGCCGTAGGCCATCACGCGCTGATCACTCGAGATCCCGTTACGGCGTGTAAACACTTCGAGTCCTCCCTCGCGGGGTTCCGCACCGACGGCAACCTGCTGTACAGGATCTGGTCCCTATTCGGGCTCGCGCTGGCCAGTCACGCGGACGGCAACTGGATCCGGAGCCAGGAGTGCCACCACGAGATCCTTACGATCACCGAATCGCGGGGCGAATCCATTTACCGGGGCTGGGCACTATGGGGCTTAGCGATGTGTGCCCGGGAACGGGGCGAGCACTCCCGTGCAACAGAACTCGTCACGCAGGGGCTACGGCTCGCGCTGTCGGGGGACGACCGCACGAGCGCTACGGGGTGTATTGACGTGCTCTCGTGGATCGCTGTGGATGAGGGAGCTCCCGAGCGCGCGGCCAGGCTGATGGGTTCAACCGAGGCTCTCACCCAAACGGTTGGTAGCCCCTACACCATCTACCCGAATCTGCGCCTCCCACATGACCGACTCGAGCAAAAGGCCCGTTCGGCGATCGGTGACCGCACGTTCGAGACGGAGTTCCGGCGCGGCCTCGGGATGCGATTCGAAGACGCCGCTAACTATGCACTCGATGCAAAGGGCCCGCCCAACACGTCCGAGGAGCCGGGACCCACAATTCTCACGCGTCGGGAACAACAGGTAGCCGAACTCGTCGCCGAAGGCCTCACCAACAAAGCCATCGCAGCCAAGCTCGTCATTTCGCAACGCACCGCACAAGGCCACGTGGAGAACATCCTCTCGAAGTTGGGATTCACCTGCCGCGCTCAGATCGCGGCATGGATGGTCGAGCAGACCCAGGGGCAGCAGTCCTAGCTTGTACGTCGCCGAAGAACCCACAAGCCGAGTGACATCGATGTCGACGGTGGTAGCGACGTGCTCGCAGAACATCGCGGCGTCGGTTCCAGCTGCCTCGCTTCCGGCGCGGAGTTCGCCATCCACAGACCGGTCCAGTTCCAGTCGACTTTTCGTACACCACATGGTCACGCTGCTGGTGACCGATAAGAACACGCCCGCGCAATGCCGTTGTCGAGGATGACTCCGCACCCGTCGAACCGGCAGCCCGCGCACCATTCGTTGCGGATCCGCGGCGGCGAAAGTCTTCGCGACTGGACCACCGTCGCCCTGCACGTACCTGACCTCGACCTCACCGCTTTGCGGCATCTGCATAGCTTCGCCCGTACTGACGCGAAATTGAGAAACCTGATAGGCCGCACAAAATTGTCAGCGGGTAAGCAGCCTGGAAATGTCACCAACGGCCCACATATCGTTCGACGTCTTCCCAGCTCAACGACCGAATCCTGCCCGAACACTGCTGATCCGTGAGGCCTGTCGCTGACATCGAGTGACGTTTCGCCAGGTCAACCTGCTGGCAATTTCGCGCGGCCTCTCACCTGCACCCGGGAAAAACAACGGACTCACGGACCCTCTCCATGGCATCGCTCCGCGTCACTCATGGTTTGTGCGCACTAGGCCTTGATAATTTCAGTTACCGCAGCTATCCCCACAAAACTCGACGTCAGCGCGTTTTTGCTCCGCAGAGTGTCGGTGTACTCGAATAATCTGCGTCGGTGACGATCGAACCGGTGAACGAGGCCCTGCGCGGGCCGGTAGCAGCACCCGCGGGTCCCGTGCTGCCGGAGAAGGTGGCGGCGCGGATCGACGGCGCCATGCAGCGTCCGGGCGGAGAACACCCGCCGCGCCTACACCTCGGATCGGGAGCGTTTCGTAACGTGGTGTTTCTCCCACGGGCGCACTCCCCTGCCGGCGCATCCGATGGTGGTGGCCGCGTATCTGCTTCCGCAGACACCTATACCTAGGACGGTAAGCGGGCCTACTCCCCGGCCACCCTGTCGCGCTGGGTCGGCGGGCACTCGCTGCGTGCCGGATTCGTCACCCAAGCGGTCCGCAACGGCCGCAACACGCAGGCGATCATGCGCCAGACCGGACACACGATGATCGAGGTCTACACCCGAGACAACGCGCCCGCTGATCGCGAACGCGGTCACCGACATCGGCCTCTGACAGTCCATTCGGTCGCAGTGCATCTGATGGCGCAGGCGGAGCCGATTGCGTGCGCAGGCCGCGCTCCTCCGTGTGCACCGGTGGTTCCCTGCACCACCGGCCCACTTGATGTCGGACACCGCCCCTACCCTTCCGGTAACAGCACCGCGAGCGCGGAGGGAGAGCAGGATGGCAGTCGTAGACGACGTTGTTCCGCTCCCCGGGATGCCCGCCGATCAGTTGGTCTCGGCGGTCGAACAACTCGCCCTGCTCGGTCAACCGCAACCGGTCCGGGTCCCCGAACGACTGTGGCGGTCCTGGCTCGACGACCCCTCGGCGCTCGCCCGGTTCGACGCCAAATGCTATGAGAGAGAATCGGACCGGTGCACGGTCTGGCTGGGCAGTGTCTCCTCCACCGGACACGGATCCTTCCGGGCCGCGAGCCTGCCCGGTCCCTCCCGCCGCAGCACCGTCCCGGCCCATTTGTTCGCGTATCAACGCGAATACGGGATCATTCCCCGGCTCGGGTGGTCCGGAGCGGAGGATGCGGTGCTGTGTCATCAGTGCGACTTCGCCGGTTGCGTCAATCCCCACCACCTGCGGTTGGGCACCAACGCCGTCAACCGCACCGAATACCACCTGCGCCGGCGCAACCTCGCCAGCCCCCTCGCCGACGTCCGAGGCCCGGCCGGGCGTACCCGCGCCATCGCCGCCGCGATCCGGACAGGCCTTCGCCGCGGCGAGGATTCGGAGAGCATCGAACAGCGGATCAGATTCGCCGAAGCGGCGGGATTGCCGCTGACCCCCTGGTAACGGTCGGCACAGCCCTAACTGCGTCCCGGCCCATGCAGAGTGGGAACTACCCACAGCCGTGTGGCCGCCGGGGTTTGTCGCGAGTGGGTGAGAGACTGCTCCGCGTGCATGCGTTCATCGACGAATCCAAGCGGGGCGAGTACGCCCTGTGCGCGGTGACGGTCGCGGCCGGCGACCTCACGGCCCTGCGGAAGCAGATGAACGCGCTCCGCCCGCCCGGGCACTCCCGTATCCATATGACCGGTGTCGGGAAGAAGCTGGCACCGAAGATCGTCGCCGAGGTCGCCCGGCTGGAGGCGAACAGCCGGATCTACGTGATGAGTTCCCGCAAGGTCAACGAGCGCCAGGCCCGCGACGTCACCCTGGCAGCCGCGGTGCGGGATCTAGCCCAGATGCCGGTGACGAACCTGGTCATCGAGTCGTGCGATCAGGACCACGAGGACAACCGCGTCATCCGCGACGAACTCGGCGCCGCAGCCCCGTTCCGGTACACCCACGATCGACCCTCGAACTCCCTCTTATGGATCCCGGATGTGCATGCCTGGGCGTGGGGCCGCGGCGGCAGCATGCGCGCGAAGATCGCCCACCGCATCACCGTCGTGCGGGTGTAGAGAACACGAGAACGCCCCTCGCATCACCGCCGTGCGGGTGTAGAGAACACGAGAACGCCCCTCGCATTGCGAGGGGCGTTCGTCGTATGTGGGTGGGCGCGCAAGGCTGGAAACCGCTGAGTGGGGCTGCCTACAGGGGTACTTACGCCCCGGAGACCTCCTACACGAACCACTTCCCTCGGCTACTGCCTCGGGCACCCACATTATGGCGGCGCCGGTGGCGTCGACGCAACCGCGAAGACGCACCCGCCCCGCACGGAAACCCTTCCCCCCGCATGATCACCGGCGGCAGGCCGCGTACCTGACCGCTCCGCACCGACGGGTCCGGCATGATTCGACCATGAAGGCCTCCCACCCCTCGGACCACATGCTCCGTGATCCGGTGCGACAGGAGCGACCGGAGCGAGCATCAGATGCCCAGCGCCACTTGGACCGGGCGTCACGGCACATGTGGGCGTTGTTCACCGACCGGTGCGCCGCCGCCGACCTCGAGCCGGCACCAGCCGACCCACCGACCCGGTCACCGTGGCCATGCTCCTCGCCGAAAACCCGGCCAACCGCCCATCGTCCACGCCTCTCTCCGAGACCCATCTTCGGTGACCGACTCCCCCGCCACCCGCGCCATTCGGTGCACCCCGCGTTCGGCGACGACACCCCAACCCACTGGGAGTGCGTGCACTCGAGCATGGGAGCGGCGATCGCGGTCGCCTGCAAGGACCCCGCAGCCGCCGAGGGGCTATTCACCCTCGCCCGCAACGGATGCCGCACCCCGGCTGCGGTGCTGCGGCTGCGGACCGAGTTCACCCAGCACGGCGTAATCCTCCCCGTTACCGACACCACCCCTTCCCAGCCGGAAAACACCCAGTCGCCAAGTTAGATTCACGGCATGAAATCCGCGCCCGCGCACGCCCGCCGCAAAGCCTGCCGCACCGCGCACGACGTGCAGACCCGATTGGCAACCGGCGCGAAAACGGTAATCCTCGACAGCCCACCCGAAACCACCATCGAACTGCGCGACCTCCCCGACGGCCTTACCCTGCGCGTCGAAGGCTCATCTCGCGTGCAGATCACCGACACCACCGATCGGCCGGAGAAACGCGCCCCGGCGATCGTGATCACCGGCGCCGCCCACGCCCAACTCTTCGGACACACCCGCGCCCACGCCTACACCACCGCCACCGTCGACGCCTTCGATCGCACCCGGGTCACCGCCCACAACCGTGCATCCATCTCTGCTGTCGACCACGCCCTCGTCCTCGCCGGCGAGAGCACCACCGTCTATGCCTACGACCACGCCGCCGTCCATGCGCACGACGACGCGCAGGTACACGCCACCGACGACACCCGCATTGTGCTGCACGGCAACGCCCACGCCGCGGCCGCCCGCGGTGTCACCATTTTCGGGCCCGCCCGCGCGAACGTCACGGTCGCCGCCAGATAACGCAGCGCGCCGACGACTTGAACCTGGACGACCGATGTCCGTTTTGTCTGTTGTTTACCGCGGTAAACAAACCATACCGATTGGTCTTGTTTGTTTACCGCGGTAAACAACCGGCACGAGCTACTTGCCGAGACCCCCTGAGGTCACTGATGAGGCGCGAACTCGGCCTGGCACTGCGGGCGCCTACCGCGTCAACACCTTCGCGCCGACCGGATCTTCGCGAAACCGCGAAGCCGTCGCCGACGGTCCACTCTCCGGCGACGGCCGAACCGAAGCTACGCCCGCCGATTGCGTCAGCCCCCGCGTGTCGGCCCCGCTCCAACTGCTGCGGTGCCGTACCGTGCATCCCGTCCGAAGTAGCCCACATAAGTGGGTGAAGCAAACGGAAAGGGTCCCATGACCATTCATGTCCTTCTCAACCAGAAGGGCGGCGTCGGAAAGAGTACCGTCGCCGTCAACCTCGCCGCCGTCACCGCGGACGTGCTCAACCAGGACGACGATCCCGATGCCACCTCCCCGGTTGCCGCCGTGTCTGTGGACCCGCAGGGCTCGGCGATCTGGTGGGCCGACCGCCTCGACAACCTGCCCTTCCACGTCGTGCAGGCCCACGACGACCTCACCGGGCTCCGTCAACTGGGTCAACTGCCCGGCATCCGCCACGTGTACGTCGACACCCCCGGCTGGATCGACCTCAACGCCGCCGACGACACCTCCGACCCGCTCGGTCGCGGCCCGGCCGCCGACGCCCTGCGGACGGTCCTCGAGGTTGCCGATCACGTCATCGTGCCGATGGAAACCGAACCACTGTCCTTTGACCCGACCGCCCGCACCATCCGAAAGATCCTCGAGCCCCGCGGAATTCCGTACACGGTGGTGATCAACAACTGGGATCCCCGCGACGGCAAACTCGACCTCGAGGAAACCAAGGACTTCGTCCGAGCGAACAAGTGGCCACTCGCGAAAACCGTCATCCGGCACTACAAGCTCCATGCCCGGGCCAGCGCCGACGGCCTGGTGGTCACCGAATACCCCGCCAACCGGGTGGCGCTACAGGCCCGAGAAGACTTCTACCGGCTGGCTTTGGAACTGCGAATCGACGGTGGTCGGTGATGGCACGCGGCACCCGCACCAACCTCGCCACCCTCGCCGGCGTCGTCGGCGAGAACTCCCCCGTCGACCGGCCCGCCGCCGGCGGGACACCCACCAACGTGCCCTTGAGTGAACTGGCACCGAATCCACGTAACCCACGTGATGACCTCGGCGATCTCAGCGATCTGGCCTCGATCACCGGCACTCAACTCCAACCCGCCCTGGTAGTTACCCGGGACGCCTATCTGCGGCTGTATCCGGAAGATGAAACCACGATCGGGCTCGCCCGATGGGTGGTGATCAACGGGTGCCGGCGCCTGGCCGCGGCCACCAACTTCGGCCGCCCCAACCTCGACATCGTCGTCAAAGACGAAGTCGCCAAGGACCGAGTCACCCTGCTCGCCGCGGCGGTCATCGAGAACGTCGGCCGCCGCGACTTCGACGTCATCGAAGAAGCCAAGGCCGTCGA
>NZ_WXYH01000083.1:0-10088 GCF_009872365.1 Rhodococcus sp. T7 | reverse complement strand
GCGGGAGCACGACGACTCCGACGGGGATCAAGCCGCGGCGTAACTCCCGTTGGACTCAAACACCTTGACAAGTTCCGTGCCCCGCAGCTGTGCTCTGGGTCGTCAGATCCAGTCGATGTGGACGGAGTCGATGTGGTCGAAATGGAATCCGAACTGGTCGCTGTATTTGTCGAAGCCCTTGTTCTCGGGGTAGTCGAGGGTGGCATGTCGTTCGAGGAGTGCCACGACGCGGGCGTGGTCGTCGTTGGCCAGTGCGGCGGCGAGTTCACGGGATTCGTCGCTGCTGAACGGGGTGTCCGAGTTGGCGAAATCCAGGGTGCGGACGCGGTAGTCGTATCCCTCGTCGGCGCCGTTGCGGACCATGACTCCGCCCCTGACCCGGATGACGGCCTTCTTCGGGGTTCCGTCCGGGCGGAGTACGCCGGCGCGTTTCATGATGTCTTCGGCTTTGACGTTCTTGAGTTTCTTGCCGGCATCGGCGCGCAGTTCGTTCGTTTCCCCGGACCGATACCGGGAGACGGCGGATCGGGATCGACCGATCTTGGCGGCCACGGCATCGATGCCGCCGAGGCGTTCGATCGCTGCGCGGCGTTGTGCACGCTCGAGGACGTCGGCGTGCGGGATGCGGCCAAGTTGGGCCCACCGGCGCAGTGTGCGGTCCGACGGCGGGGTGCGGCCGGCGTCGATCGCGGCTTGGCGCAGTCCCTCGTTGCCGAGCTCTTTGCGTAGCTGCGTGACGGAGACCTTGCTGGTCAGCCCTGCCAGTCCCCCGCTCTTGACCTGCTTCGACTTTTCGACGCCGGTTGTTGCGGCGCCCGCGACCGAGACCTTGAGGCCGTCGAGACCGACCGTTTCCTGGGGCGGCTTCGTGGTCCGCGGCTTCGGAAGATGCAGCGCCATCACTCGTCCTCGTCCTCGGCAAAAGCCGCTTTGATCGCCAGATTCACGTCGTGAACGTCCTCGGCGGAGGCGAAGGCGGACAGGAGTGTGTCCGTGACGATGGTGTCCTTCTCCACCGACATCTTCCCGAGCGCCTCACTCGGGTCGGCGATGTCCTCGCCCTCGGCGAGGAGATACACCCAGGAGTCGGTGACGGTGCGGATCGGCCAGCGGCCGTGCTCGCGGGCGATTCGCATCGCGACGCGGCGGCCGCGCCACCGGCAGTGCGCGATGATCGACGCCCGCCACAGCGGCTGGTGATGGTGCTGCATCCGTGTGGCAGTCCACATGTCGGGGTTGACCATCCGCCCGATGTAGCCCTTGTAGCAGGATCCGACGAACCGTTTCGTCGGAGCGTCGTCGATGTCCACGGCGGTGCGTCGGGCCTCGCGCAGGATCTTCGCCCACTTGTCCAGCACGCGACCCTGCTGCGGATACACCCAGGCCTCGGTGATGTCGAGATCGTCGAGATCGGCGCCGATCCCACCATCGGCCACCGGCGAGCACAATCCGTCGAGGCTGACCGAGGTGACCCAGGTCTGCACGGGCTGGTCTTCAAGCATGTGCGGGTGCGGCAACGGGAGTTTGCCGGGCAGCGACAGCGTCTGCCCGGGCGGCAGCGTGACCCGCCACAGCCCGAACGGGGCACCCTTGTCCCCCACCGCCGCAGCGGCGGCCGCCTCACCGGTCAGATGCTCGGGCTGCCCGTACCCGAATTCGAGCATGCCCGCGGATGCGAGGTAGGCGGCGCGTTGGTCGATGGACACCACCCGGCTCGTTCCTTCGAGGTCCTCGGCGTCGGGGACCCTGGTCCAGCCGACTGCGGGTTCGAGGTCGCCGCGTGGGGCGCCGTCGAGGGGCGGTACCGGGCCTGCGGTCGCCACGACGAGGCCCTTCCCCGAGCGGGTGCGTTCCCGCTTGATCTTGTCGACGATCGCGGCGCCGGTGCGTGCGGGTGTCGGTCCGGGGAGCACCCCGAGATTCTTCGCGGACCATGCCAGCCTGCGTCCCAGCTCGCGTGCTGCCGGGAGGTCGTCGTCCGGGAGATATGTTCCGGCGGTGGGTGAGCCGAGAATGCCCATCTCGCCGACCCGGTTGTTCCAGCCGAAATCCTTGTTCCAGTATGTCCACACATATGGCTCGATCACCACATCGACCATCGAGGTGAACTTGCCGACGGACCGGGACAGGTGCACCACGTGCCCCGGGTCGCCCCGCAACTCCCATCCCGCATTCAGCATCGGCGTCAGGGTGGCCTGCAGGACCGCGGTCAAATCGGAAGCGGCACGCGTGCGCAGCGCCTCCATGTCCTCGAAGTCGTCTTCCGAGCCCGGGTCGATCACCCACCCCAACGCCTCGCACGCACCGTGATTGACGATCCACACCTGCGGAGGGGCACCCAGCGGGGTCAGGGCGGCCCACCGAATCAGCTTGTCGAGCTTTTCGACCGAATCGACCGGACCGGTCAGCTCACGGCCCGACGGTGTGTACGTTCCCTCAACGGTCACGATCAGGGCGTGGCCATCAGCTTCGTCTCCCGCGGGGAGCGTCTCCCACGCCGGTGGGGTGGCGGCTACGGCACCGTCCGTTTCCGGGGGTGGGGGGGTCGAGATATCTTCGGCAACGTCGGGTTGTTCGTCCGATTCGGGTTCGGGGGGAACGTCAGCAGGGTCGACGTTTGTTGTGGTGTCATCGAATTCGAACAGTGCGTATTGATCGTCTGCCATTGCTCGCCCTCCCCCGTTCATCTATTCAGCGATCTCGCCGTTGGAGTCCACGTCGGGCACGCCGTTGCGTGCGAAGAACTCCTGCAGCGCAACGTCGACGACATTGGTCACCGAATATCCGTACTCCTGAGTGAACCACCCCAGCCGCCGCGATGTACTCACGAGCACGCGGGTATTGAGGGGCTCCTTGTCCGGTCCCTTCTTCGGCTCCAGTGTCGAGGTAATTCGTGGCGTCGCGGTGTGTATACCGGAAGTCGGGTGTTCGGTGGGCACAGGCGGCGGGGTGGGTGTTTCGGACCTCTCGGTGCGGGTATTTCGACTTCCCGGTCCGCGAGAATCGGGCATCACACGTTGTCCTCTCTCCATCCCGGTCGTCGGCGTTGCGTCACAGCCCGCGACATCGAAGCGGCTTGAATGTAAACAACCGTCCTACAAGCGAACTTACGTGCTAGCTTCCTTGCGCGCAAGAATGCATGAATAGTTGCGCGCAAGGTGCCTCCGATCCGTCTCACTGGGAGAGCCCTCGATCAATGCGGCGAGAGGCACCTCCGCACGCAAACACCGCGGCGACCCGGCCGTTTGCGGCTTCACCGACAACGTCTCACCGGCAACCTTTGGTGTAATGGGTCTCGATGTACAAGGGGCGTGCACTTGGAGTCTCGTTCATCTCGCTGGAACCCCGCTGCCCATTCCAGATATGGCGTATCCGAATTCGATTGCAACAATGCCGAGTTGAGAAGAGAACCGACAAGGGACGCTGCCGCAACGGTTTTCGCGAGGGTCTTCGTTGTACTACGTCCGGTTGCCGAGTGGTCCGGGTTGCGGACCTCGCACGTGAACACCGGTGCGTGCGCGGCGCCCTCGACCATCACCGACCGCGTCGTCGGTCAGTCCGGTCAACACCCCCATTTGAGGTCGCGAGGCCGGCGCCGAGGCTGCCTCGCCCTTCGGTACGCGGGCGCTCACGCCCGGTGAGGTCTTCGTGGGTGCCCCGTTGCAGTGCAACCTGTTTCTCGCCCCGCGACTGGCCGCCCAGCAGTCGGATTGGCAGGCCGATCCCAGCGGTGTGTGCGGCCGCCGCCGCGAGTGGAATGGCCGCTTAGTCGGCCGGGGTGCAGTTCCCGTGAACCGAGTCAGACAGCCGAATCACGCCGCCGCCGGTCGTCCCTTCGGCACCAGTAACGCCACAAACGCGACGACCAGGCCACCGCCGGCGAGGTACAGCCCCCAGCGATCGGTGAGCACGGAGTCGTAGTTGTCCCGGAGGTAGTCACCAACACGGTCATTGAGCCGCCATCCGAACACCGCGAGCGTGCCGATCCCCACCATCACGCCCAACCACTCGGCCGCACGGGAACCCACCAACGCGGCGACCAGCAGCAAGGCCGCAGCGCCCAGCAATAGTGCCGTCATCGACTTGTAGAAGGTCACGGCCTGATTCTCGATCTGCTCAACGTCGGTGATTCCGGCGGGGAAGCCGTCACGGAGATCGATCACCGCGACGTCGCCCGGCGTAATGCCGCCGGCGACGGGAAGGAAGGCACCGATCGCGACCGCAATGGCGCACGCGAACAGGACCAGATGGATGAAGCTGCGCATCGGCATTCTCCTCGGTATCGGGCGGATGATACGGCGTCGGTGTCGGCTACTCGTCCGGCACCGGGGCGGGGAGGCGGCCCGAAGCTGGTCGATCGACAACGACACCGTAGTGCTGCGGACCGCACCGAGCCGGGACCGTACCGCGGCAAGCGGCTCCGCCATCGCCGCTCGCCGGGCGAACCGGGGCCGCAGCGCATATGCTTCCGGTCCCCCGCCGGCACACACAGCAACACAGAGCGGAGCGCACGATGACCATCACGATCTACGCCAAACCGGCCTGCGTGCAATGCACCGCCACTTACCGCGCCCTGGACAAGGAGGGCCTTGCGTACACGGTCGTCGACATCACCCGCGACCTCGACGCCCACGACTACGTGCGGGGTCTCGGCTACCTGCAGGCCCCTGTCGTCGTGGCCGGTGACGATCATTGGGCGGGTTTCCGCCCCGACCGCATCAAGGCCCTCACCGACTGGGAAGTATTGCAGCCGATGCAACAAATCGTCCCGTGAAAAACGGGGCGAATGTGGTTCGACCTCCGCAGACCTCACACCCTCTGTTCCGCCGATACGAAGGGCTGACCGACATGGCCGCAGCACTCGAGCTGGTACCCGTCACCGAAGCCGCCGACGCCACACCCG
Source organism: Rhodococcus sp. T7 (assembly GCF_009872365.1). Taxonomy (NCBI): domain Bacteria; kingdom Bacillati; phylum Actinomycetota; class Actinomycetes; order Mycobacteriales; family Nocardiaceae; genus Rhodococcus; species Rhodococcus sp. T7. The sequence continues at coordinate 5,185 of NZ_WXYH01000083.1, read as the reverse complement.
AAGACCTCATCGAGGACTCTGACCTCGGTATCGACGCCCATGCCGACGTCGAGGTCCTGTGCCTGTGCGCACTGCTTTGGGCGCCGGCGGAAGCCGCAGCCAGGACTGTCACCGCCCTCGCCACCACGGATTTCGAACGGCCTATCCACCGCGAACTGTTCACCGTGATCGCTCGGCTCGTGAATTCCGGGGTTCCGCACAACGCCCCGATGGTCGCCGCCGAACTCGAACGCACCGGCGACCTCGCCGGTCACCATGGCGCCGAGCGATCGCGCTACCTGGCGAACATCACTACCCGAGGCGCCGACCACATTGCCCTCGACCATTACACCCGCACCGTCATCTCGCAGGCCTACCGCCGCAGTTTCCGCGCAACCGCGCAATCCCTCGTCCAAGCGGCGGAACAGCTACCCGAAGATCAACTCTACGAACACATGTGCGTCCTCGGCCGCCAACAGCGCGCCGCCACCGAACGACTCGACAACCTCCGAGGAGCAGACCAGTGACCATCCACGCTGCCCTCCCGACCACCGACGACGAACGCGACGCCTGGCAACTTCACGAAGATGGGCTCAGCTGGACGCAGGTCGGCCGCGAGATCGGCTGCACCGAGTCCGCCGCGCGCGCTTTCGCCGCCGCCTACCAGCACCGCACCGACGTCGACGCGGCCCGCAATCAGATGGGCCTGTTCTGACGACAGCGTCGGCCGCGACGCCTGCACCAAACCAGCTTCATGTGGATGCATCAATGTTGTGTCTGATACAACATGTGGGTGGAGAACGAGGCGCCCGGCTCGGCGCGGCTGATGCTTGCTGTCCTGTCTCGTTGATGGTGAGGCAGTCTCGTTGATCTGAGGTATCCGGCGTGTCGTCTCACATAGTTGAGGCGTCGGTGTTTTACTTTGGGCTGTTCGTGCTGCGACGAGTCCGGGGTTGTGATGGTGGCGAGTGGTTCAGCGGCTGAGGCCGCCGTCATCCACCACGCGGATGGGTTCGAGCTGCGGTTCTTGGAGGTCGGGGCGGCGGGTCTGGTCGAACGCCGGGACGCGCTGGCGATGTGCTCGGCGACACGATTTGAGGATGTGCCGCCGGTGCGGCAGTTCCCCTCCTATCGGGGGCAGCGGAGTTTCTCAGGCGAGTATTTCGCTGGCTGCATGGGGCGCCATGTCGGGTTCGAGTCGTGGCTGGAGCGGGATCAGCTGATGATGCTGGACTTCTCAACGCGAGTGAGGGCATTTGCAGCGCAGCCGTTTTGGCTGTCTTGGCCGTCGGGCGGCAAGACCCGTCGTCATGCCCCAGATTTCTTCGTCCGGATGGTCGATGGTCGCGGAGTGGTGGTCGATGTTCGCGCCGACGACCGGATCAAGGATGAGGATTCCGCGGCGTTCGCGGTCACGGCCGCGGCGTGTGAGTCGGTGGGTTGGGGTTACCGCCGGGTGGGCACGGTGGACCCGGTGCTGTTGGCGAACGTGCGGTGGTTGGCTGGGTATCGGCATCGCCGATGCCTGAATGATGCATACCGCGACCTGCTGGTGGAGGTGTTCTTCCACCCGTCGCCGCTGTTGGTGGCGGTGGAGGCGATCGGCGATCGGCTCGCGCTGCTGCCGTCGTTGTTCCATCTGATGTGGACCGGGGTCCTGGTCGCCGACCTGGTGTCGGCTCCGTTGACCGGTGCGTCTGTGGTGAGGGTGGCTGGGGGTGGCCGATGACGGTGTCGCGGCCGGCGGAGCTTCGGGTGGGCGAGGAGATTGAGGTCGACGGGGCCGCCTACACGGTCACAGCCCTGTCGGGGACCGAGGTCCGGTTGGTCGATGTGACGGGCGACGAGCGCCGGATGGCGCTGCCGGAGTTGCTGTCCGCGCCGGGTTTTCGTGTGGTGACCCGCATGGCAGCGGCGTTGCCGCCGCAGGGGCTGCTCGATGATGTCGCCTCCGAGCTGGTGGAACAGGCGCGGTGGTGGGAGCACCACATCGTCGAGGTGATCGCGGGGGTTCCTCCGGAGGCGGGGCGGGCGGCGCGGCCCAGACCGGAGTACGACCCGGCGGTGCGCAGCCTGCGGCAGCGTGAGCTGGCGAAGGTGAACGAGCTGGCCGGTCACGGGCACACGGTGGCGTTGAGCACGTTTCAGCGTTTTCGCCTGGCCTACGAGAAGCACGGGGTGTGGGGTTTGGTCGACCACCGCTCGACCCGGAAGACGGGCGCGCGGACCGACGACCGGGTGCTCGCCGCAATCGACCGGGCGGTGGCCGAACAGACGAACCAGTCGACGGGGACGGTCACTCGGCTGCGGCGGCGGGTGGAGCAGATCCTCGTCGAGGAGCACGGCGTCGATCCGGCGTCGGTGATGCCGGCGCGGGCCACGTTCTATCGTCTGGTCGAGCGGATCTCGGCGGGCAAGCACACCTTCGGTTCGGCGCGGACTCGTCGCTCGTTGGCGCAGCGGCCGGACGGCCCGTTCGGCACGGTCACCGCGCTGCGACCGGGTGAGTGGACGCAGATCGACTCGACACCGTTGGACGTGCGGGTGGTGTTGGACAACGGGGTGGTCGACCGGGTCGAGTTGAGTTGGATCGTCGACGTGGCGACACGGTCGGTCCCGGCGGCGGTGTTGCGGCCGACGACCAAGGCGGTGGACTCAGCGCTGCTGCTGGCGCGGGCGATGACCCCGGAGCCGATGCGGCCGGGCTGGTCGGACGCACTGCGCATGTCGCGGTCGGTGCTGCCGCACCGACGGCTCACCGATATCGATGAACGGCTCGAACACGCCGCCGCGCGGCCGGTGATCGTGCCGGAGACCATTGTCTGCGACCACGGCATGGTCTACATGTCGCAGGCGTTCCGCAACGCCTGCCGAGCGATGGGCATCAACCTGCAACCCTCCCACGAGGGCTCCCCGTGGGAGAAGGGCACCGTCGAAACGAGCTTCTCCGCGGTGGGCACCCTGTTCGCGCAATACGTCGCGGGCTATGTCGGCAGCAGCGTCGCGCGCCGCGGCCGCAATGCTGAGGACGGCGCCGTGTGGTCGATGGTCGAGCTGCAACAGCTGCTGGACGAGTGGCTTGTCTCGACCTGGCAGAACCGGCCGCACGACGGGCTGCGGCATCCGTTGATGCCCGGCAAGGCGCTGACTCCGAACGAAATGTATGCCGCGCTGGTGGAAACCGCGGGATACGTGCCGGTGCCGTTGGCCGCCGACGACTACATCGAACTGCTGCCGGCGGTCTGGCGCACCATCAACGCCTACGGCGTGAAGATCCGCCGCCGCACCTACGACTGCGCGGCGCTGACTCCCTACCGCCGCCAGCACTCCGGGGTCAACGCGCGAAAAGGGTTATGGGAAGTCCACTACGACCCCTACGACGTCACCCGGATCTGGGTCCGCAATCATTACGACGGCGGCTGGATTCAGGCCCCGTGGACCCACCTGCGGGCTGGGCCGACACCGTTCGGGGAACAGGCCTGGGACCACGCACGCCAGATGCTGGCCCGCCGAGGTGAGGACCCGGTTACCGAGGCCGAGATCGCGAGCGCCGCAGCCGCATTGCTGGACTCCGCCGAACGCGGTCCCGCCCGCGAGAAGCCGACCAAGAAGGACAAGCGGGTCGCCGGGCGGACCCGGGCAGTGTCGGCGGCCGAGCGGACACCGCCTGCGCCGGTGCCCGGGCCCCCGCCGCGATGGGATGACGACGACAACGACGAGGACAGCGGTCAGATGGCGGACGTGATCCCCCTCGGGGTCTTCGACGCCCGTGAGGAGGCCAAGAAATGGTGGTAGCCGGTCACATCGACGATTCGGCGGACGAGTTCGACGCCGGACTCGAGACCGACCGGCGGGAGCCGACGATGACGCTGGCCGGGTGGCGACGGTTCGTCGACACCCCCGCCGCCCACTTCGACCTGCTGCCTGAACGGCGGTGGGCGAAGTTGTCGGAGCCGGAGCGCGACGCCTACGACGAGGCCCGGCTGAACTATCACTCGGAAATGATCATCGTCGCGACGTCGACGCTGCGCGACGTGGCCCGTCAGGGCAGGTTGTTGACCCTGCTCAACCGGCGCGAGATCAGCGCCCGCCGAGGGCTGATCGTGTCCGGGCAGCAGACCACCGGGAAGACCACCGCCCTCAAACAGCTCGGCCGTGCCCACGAGCTGATGGTGCGGCAACGCTATCCCGAGCGCTCCGGCGATCGCATCCCGGTCGTCTACGTCACCACCCCACCGAAAGGCTCGCCGCGCAAGCTTGCGATGGAGTTCGCCCGCTTCCTCGGCCTGCCGCCGGTCAAACGCGGCTACAACACCACCGACATCGCCGACGCGGTCTGCCAGGTCATGATCGCGGCCCGGGTGGACCTCGTGCTGGTCGACGAACTGCACAACCTGAACCTGGCCACCTCCGCCGGCGAGGACATGTCCGATCACCTCAAATACTTCACGGAGCACCTGCCCGCAACGTTCGTATACGCCGGGATCGACATCGAGCGCCGGCTGTTCACCGGGGTGCGCGGCAAGCAGATCGCCGGGCGTTGTGTGCTGATCAACACCGGCCCGTTCCCCTGCGACGCCGAGTGGAAGGCCCTGATCGCCACCCTCGACGACGCGCTGCGGCTGCACCGCCACGAGCCGGGGACGCTGACCCGCCATGCCCGTTACCTGCACCGGCGCACCGGCGGCATGATCGGCAGCCTCTCCCATCTGGTCCGCGCCGCCGCCCAGCTGGCGATTCTAGAAGGCGAGGAGGCCATCACCCGCAAACTCCTGGACTCCATCCCGGTCGACCATGCTGCCGAGTCCGCCCGCCACGGCGCCGCCTGATGTTCCCCTTCGGCACCCGACTGGTCCCACCGGCCCGCCTGCCTCGACCCGTGCCTCCGTTTCACGGGGAAACCCTTGCCTCCTACCTCTATCGGCTCGCCATCGCCAACCAGCTCCACCCCGACGATCTCGGCGCTCACCTGACCGGCACACGTCGAACGCGTGAACCAATCACCCTGCACGCCCTGGCCGCCGCAACCGGCCGATCCCCGCGCAGCCTCGGCCACGCCCTGCCCGAGCTACGGCCCGCGTCAACTCCGACCGCTCATCCACCGGAACCGCTACTCACCCGCCGGAGAGTGATGGCGCTCGCTGAAACTGCTCAGTTCTACTTACCGAAAGTGCTCACCCGTGTGGCTCCGCCGATGAGGGCGGGT
>NZ_WXYH01000082.1:0-10188 GCF_009872365.1 Rhodococcus sp. T7 | reverse complement strand
GCCCGGAACACCTTCGCCTCGAACACCGGCGCCGGCAACGCCTTCCGATCCAACTTGCCCGACGCATTCAGCGGCAAGGCGTCGAGCACGACGAACGCGTCCGGAACCATGTATGACGGCAACGACCGCCGAACCGATTCCCCCAACGCCCGCGTATCCACGGCAGCATCGTCGGCCGGAACCACGTACGCCACCAACTGCTCCCCCACCGCAGCCGTGTGCACCACGACAACCACCTGCTGGACAGACGCATTCGACGAGAGCACCGCTTCGATCTCACCGACCTCGATCCGCAGCCCACGCACCTTCACCTGAAAATCGGTGCGCCCGTGGTAAATCAGCTCGCCATCCTCGGTCCACGACACCAGATCACCGGTGCGGTACAGACGGCCACCACCACGGAACGGATCAGCCACAAATCGCTCCGCGGTCAAATCCGAACGCGCGGCGTAACCCCGCGCCATCTGCACACCGCCCAGATACAACTCCCCCGCCACCCCGACCGGCACAGGATGCAGACGACCATCGAGCACATAGGCCCTCGTGTTCCACACAGGAGTCCCGATCGGAACACCGGCACCCACAGCACCGAGCACCGGACGAGCGGTGGCGTGAACCGCAAACTCAGTCGGACCGTACAAATTGTGCAACTGCGCCGAACACACCGACGCGAACACCTCGACCACCGCGGTCGGCAACTCCTCACCCGCGACGAGAACCGCTCGTAACGAAGTCCCGCTCCCCGTATCGAGCACCGAAGCGAACGCCGGCAACATGGACGGCACGAATGAGGTCATCGTGACCGACTCATCCTCGATCACCCGAGCCAGATACTCCGGATCGCGATGCCCGTCCGGCCGTGCGATCACCAGCCGAGCACCCACCGCCAGCGTGCCGAAAAACTCCCACACCGACACGTCGAACGCGACCGGCGTCTTCTGCAACACCACATCCGAGGCGCCCATCTCGTAACGATCGGTCAGCCACAACACCTGGTTGACCACCGACGCATGACTGACCACCACACCCTTTGGCCGACCCGTCGACCCGGACGTGAAAATCACATACGCCGTGTTCGCCGGCAACAACGGAGCAAGCCGGTCCGCATCTGTAATCGGAGCGCCGGAAAACGCGGACACGTCCAGAGTGTCGATGCAGTACACGGTCCCTGCGATGTCGACGACGCCGTCACGTTCGGTCGCCAGCACGCACACCGGCTCCGCGGTCTCGACGATATAGGTGTTGCGCTCGGCGGGCTGGTCGGGGTCCAACGGAACATACGCGCCACCAGCCTTGACGATCGCGTACATTCCCACCAGCAGATCCGCCGACCGCCGAACCGCCAAGCCCACGGTCGACTCCGGACCAACACCCACCGAAATCAAATACCGGGCAAGACGATTGACCCGAGCGTCGAACTCGGCGTAGGTGATCGACTCACTCTCGACCACCACCGCCGTCGCGCGCGGAGACCGCCGCACCTGCGCATCGAACAACGACACCAACGTCGCAGCCGAATCCACCACCACCGACGACTCGTTCCACGCCTCGAGCACCAACGACCGCTCGACTGAGCCGAGGACGTCAATGTCCGCGACCGAGGTGCTCAGGTCCGCCGTCACCGCCTCCAGGACACGGACCACCCGCGCCATGATGTTCTCGACCTGAGTATCGGTGAACAGTTCTGGTAGGAAGTGGGCAATCAGGTGTAGTTGCGGGTCCGTCATTGCGATGATTGCGAGCGGGTAATGCGTCGGGCTGAAGGACTCAATATCGAGAACTTGGAGTCCCTCGATCCCAGCGGCGCTCAGGGTGAGTGCCTCCCGGTCGAGCGGATACGACTCGAAGACCAAGAGCGTGTCGAACAACGCGCCCAGCCCGAGCTCCTGCTGGATATCAGCAAGACCGATGTAATGGTCGTCGAGTAGGCGAGACTGCTCGAACTGGATGCGCTGCAACAACGCACGCGCGTCGTCGTGGGGCTGCATGCGCACGCGCACCGGCAGGGTGTTGATGAACAGCCCGAGCATGGTCTCCACGCCCGCGACCTCCGGAGGGCGTCCCGACACGGTGGCACCGAACACCACGTCGTCTCGTCCGGTGAGCCGGCCGAGGACGATTCCCCATGCGGCCTGCACCAACGTGTTCATAGTGACACCGAGTTCGCGGGAACGATCCGCCATCGCGGCGAGAAGGCCGTCGGACAGGTCCACGACGAGTTCGGAGGGTGCCGACGCCGTTGCGGTGTGGTGCGGCGCAAGCAGCGTCGACTCCTCGAGACCGGCGAGCGCCTGCGCCCACACGCCAACGGACGTGCGCGAGTCCTGCGCGGCGAGCCACTCGAGGTAAGCGCGGTACGGACGCGGTTGTGGGAGTCCGAGAGCGTCTCCGTCGACGGCATACAACGTGAGCAGGTCCTGGACGAAGATCGGTAGCGACCATCCGTCGAGCACGATGTGGTGATTCGTGACGGCGAACCGGTACCGGTCGTCGGCGATGCGGGCGAGCATGAATCGCACGAGCGGGGGCGCAGCTATATCAAACCGATCGATCCGGTTGGCGAGCGTCAGCGCGGCGAGCTCGGCCTCGCGTTCGGCTCCGGACAGCGATCGAAGATCGACGTCCTTCCACGGCACCGGCACGGATTCGACGACCACCTGTAGGCCGATGCCGTCCTCGTCGAAAACGAAGGCCGTGCGAAGGGTCGGGTGCCGAGCGATGAGCGCCTCCGCTGCGCGACGCAATCGATCCGCGTCGACGGAGCCACCGAGATCCATGACCAACTGAGTCGTGTACACATCGGTCGACGAGCTTGCGAACGCCGCATGGAAGAGAAGGCCGACCTGCAGCGGGGCAAGAGACCACACGTCCGCCAATGCGGGGTAGGTCCGCTCGAGCGTGTCGATACGGTGCTGGCTCAGCGCCACGAGGTCGAAGTCTGACGACGTTCGGCCGCCGGCATCAGGCCTCGACGCCTGCTCCACCACACCTTCCAGGGCCCGCCGCCACAGTCCGGCGAACTCCTCGACCTCCGATTGTTCCAACACACCCGCGGGGAAGTCGATGGTTGCCGACAGTCGTTGCTCGCCATCGACGTCCACGATCATTGCGTTGATGTCCAGGGCGAAGTGCACCGGCATCTCGCTGTTGCGAGTCCCGCTGAGCTCCATGGCTTCCGTGTCGGGAATCCATCCCGACGCCCGCAGACGCTCCGGGATGTCGCCGACCGTGGCGCGACCGAGATAGTTGAACCTGATCTGCGGGTTCGGCAGTCCCGCGAGAACGGAGCTCGTATCGCGGTTGAGGTAGCGCAGCAACCCGTATCCGATGCCGTGCTCCGGCACGGAGGCGAGCTGCTCCTTGACGCACTTGATTGCCGTGCCCGCCGACGCTCCGCCGGCGAGGGCATCGTCGAGATCCAGACCGGGAATCGACAGTCGGACTGGGAACATGCTGGTGAACCAACCGACCGTCCGTGACAGGTCGGCACCGGGCAGCACATACTCCTCGCGTCCGCGGCCTTCGAGGTGCACGAGCGTCGATGCGTCCGAAATGCCATGCCCAGCACGCCACTTCGCCACAGCGAGCGCGAGCGATGTGAGCAGACCGTCGTTGACGTCACCGTGGAAAACTCGGGGCAACGTGGTCACGAGGCCGTCCGTGACATCCCCCGGCATCTCGAGGCGCACACGACTCGTTGTCGACACGACATCTCGCGTGTCGAGGCCGCGCGAACCGACGAGAGGGTCGGAACCCTCCAACATTCCCTTCCAGAAGTCCAGTTCCGCAACGCGTCCGGCGCTGCGAGCGTTGTCGGCGAGGCCGTGAGCCCAGCGGCGCACCGACGTACTGACCGCAGGCAGCAGGGGGTCCGCACCGGCTGCGATCTGCCCCCACGCAGCCACGAGATCGGGGATGAGAATCCGCCAGGACACCCCGTCGACAGCGAGGTGGTGAACTACCATGAGGAGTCGGCCGGTGGGTGCCGGCGCGTCGGGGAGATCCTGCGCGTCCCGGTCCTCTGCTGGTGCGAACCAGACGAAACGCACCAGGGTGCCCGCCGCAGGATCCAGCAGGTCGACGGCGCGTTCGTGGGCATGATCCAACAGAGTCGCGAAGGCCCCCGTGCCCGGCCCCTCGCGGAATTCCACCCGATCCACCAGTCGACCGACATCGACCGACCTGATCGGTCCCACCTCGAGCCGCCAGCCTGTCCGGGATTTGTCGGGGCGCAGAATCGAACGTAGTGCGTCGTGACGGTCGACGAGAGCTTCCAGCGTCCGTGTCAAACGTTCACGGTCGACCTGTGGGGGCAGGGTCAGCAGGATCGATTGTGAGAAACGATGGAAGTCGCCGCCCAGTTCGGTCATCCAGTGTACGACGGGCATCAACGGCATCGAACCGATGCCCGCTCCGGGAAGTTCTTCGAGGACATGGATGGCCGCCGAATCCGTAGCGAACGTGGCGACATCGGCGAGGGAGGCCACGGTCCTCCGTTCGAAGACGTCGCGCGCCGTCAACTGGACCCCGGCTTCCTTCGCACGGGAAACGAGCTGGATTGCGACGATGCTGTCGCCTCCCAGCGCGAAAAACGAGTCTCCGACGCTCACGCGTGAGGTCCCGAGAACCTCCGCGAACAGGCCCGCGAGCAACTCTTCCATGGCGCTGCGGGGAGCGACGTACTCGGTGGACTCCGCCGCGAACACCGGTTCGGGCAGCGCTCTCCGGTCGAGCTTGCCACTCGCGCCCACCGGCATCTCGGCGATCACCATTACGGCGTCGGGCACCATGTACGACGGCACAGCCCGGCCCACGTGGACGGTCATGTCCTCGATGTCCACGTCCGATCCGGACTCGGGGACGACGTAGCCGACCAGACGCTGGCCGAGCGAACTGTCGTGAACAACCGCAACCGACTGCGCTACATGGGGATACGAGGACATCGCTGCCTCGATCTCACCCAGCTCGATGCGGAGGCCACGCACCTTGACCTGGAAGTCGGTGCGACCCAGGTACTCGATGGCACCGTTCACCCGCCACTTGACGAGGTCACCGGTACGGTACAGCCGCGATCCTGCGCCGCCGAACGGATTGGCGACGAAGCGCTCCGACGTGAGGTCCGGCCTACCCTCGTACCCGCGGGCAACCTGGGCACCCGTGAGATAGAGCTCTCCTGCGGAGCCGATCGGGACCGGACGCAGGTGACCGTCCAGCACGTAGGCCTCGGTGTTCCACACCGGGGTTCCGATCGGCACCGTGTGGAGGGAGTCGCGATCCACCTTACCCGCGGTCGCATGCACAGTGAACTCGGTGGGCCCGTACAGGTTATGCAGTTCGGCATCGGACTTCGCGCGGAACGCTTCCGCGACTGCCGGCGGGAACGCTTCTCCCGCAACGAGAACGACGCGCAGGCTGACGAGCTGGTCACGGTTGGCTTCTGCGACGAGCACCGACAACATCGACGGAACGAACGACGTGGCCGACACCTTCTCACGCGCGATCACGTCGGCGAGATAAGCCGGGTCGCGGTGCCCATCGGGGACCGCGATCACCAGCGTCGAGCCGGATGCCAATGCAGAGAAGAGCTCCCACACCGACACGTCGAATGTGGTGGGGGTCTTCTGCAGCACGACGTCAGTCGCGTCGAGTCCGTAGCAGTCGGCGATCCAGGTAACCTGATTCAGCACGGACGCGTGGCTGACGGCAACGCCCTTGGGGCGGCCGGTGGAACCGGAGGTGTAGATGACATATGCAGTGTTGGTGGGCCGGAGCTCGGCCAGGCGCTCTTCGTCACGAACCCAGCTGGCTTCGACGCCGCCGAGATCGAGGTTGTCGATCTCGACCACCTCGTATTCGGCGGGGAACGTGAAGCCGTCGCGCGCCACGGTGAGGATGCAGAGCGGGCGGGCGCTGTCGAGGACGTAGGCCGTGCGCTCCGCGGGGTGATCAGGGTCGAGGGGTACGTACGCGCCTCCTGCCTTCACCACCGCGTACATGGCCACCATCGAGTCGAGGGAGCGACGGATGGCCAAGGCGACCTTCTTCTCCGGTCCTACTCCCCGCCCGATCAGTGTTCGGGCGAGCCGATTCACGCGCGCATCGAACTCGGCGTACGTCAGTTCCGCGCCCTCGAAGACGAGGGCCGTCGCGTCGGGCGTACGCGCGACCTGGGCGTCGAACAGGTCGACGATCGTACCGGCCGGCGGCGCCACGACGTCACCGTTCCAGCCGGACACCACCTGCTCGCGTTCCTCGTCGCTCATCGCGGCCAGATGCGACACCGAGGCGTCGTCGCCGGCGCCGAGAAACCGCTCGAAGAAGTCGAAGAACCGGCTGTGGTGGCGGTCCAGCTCGTCCCCGGAATACAGGTTGGGGTTCGCCTCGAAGTCGATGTGGATCTTGCTGCCGGCCACGCCCTGGTAGATGTTCAGCGACAGATCCTCGACGGGGCCCGTGGTCAGGACGTTCTGGTGTCCGGTCACCGTTCCCAGCTTGATCTCGCTGTGGAACATCATGATGTTGATCGAGGGGCCGAAGAAGCCGCGCTGCTCCTGGGGAGCTCCGGCGTCCCGGCGGATGTCCTCATGACGGTACCGCTGGCGGCGCAATGCACCCGTCAGCTCGATCTGCACACTCTTGACCAGTTCGGAGACGGTCATCTCCGGAGTGATCTGGAGACGAAGCGGAACGATGTTCGAGACCATGCCACCGGAGCGGCGCAACGTGGCGGTGGTACGCGCCGAGACGGGAAGACTGAGGACCACGTCGGTCCGGTCCGTCATGTGGGCGAGGTAAGCAGCGAACGCAGCCACCACGACGGGGGCCGAACTGGCATTTCTGCCCTCCAGCGCCTCGTCGAGCAGGGTGGCAGTCGACTCAGGCAACGCCTCGGACGAGAGCCTCGCGAACCTGCCCACCATCGCTGCGCGTCCGGCCAGACTCGGGGCCTCGGGGAGGTGCGCGGTGCGCTCGGCCCAGTACTCACGGTCCTTGGCGAACCGCCCGGAGCTGCGGTACCGCTGCTCGTCCTCGACTATCCGGACAAGGTCCTCCGCACTGGGTGCCGGCGGCTCGGCGCCCTCGACCAGCGCCGTGTAGATCTCGGCGATCCTGGCGATGAGTGCCATGGCCCCGAACCCGTCGAGCGCGATGTGGTGGATCCGGCAGAACCAGAAGTAGTGATTCTCGCCGACATGCAGGAGGTAGACCACGACGAGCCGGTCGTCGAGCAGGTCGAGCGGTGCGCTGTAGTTGCTGCGCATCCACTTTTGTGCGGTGTCGACCGGGTCGTGTTCGGCCCGGAGGTCGACGTACGTGATGGCGTCGTCGAGGGTCTTGTCGACGTACTGGTACGGAACGCCGTCTATCTCGACGAGTCGGAGGAAACCGGAACCGAACTCTCGGCCGGTGCGCTTACTGGCCTCGGTCAGGAGGCCCAGGTCGATATCGCCGCGAAGCTCGATGTACTGGGCGATGGTGAGGGGAACGTCGCCGAGCGCATGTTGCGCGAACCAGATACCGCGCTGCGCAGCTGACAGCTCGAATACCCCTTCAGGAGTACCGTTGCTACCCACTGCAGATACCGACCCCACGGATAACTCCATTCTCGAAACATCTGGCGTCTGTCGCCTGTGTCATCTTGTAATTCGTCGCCTCACCACCGACATGCGGTTTTGGCCTGGTTCCCGATGAACGCCATCACATAGAGCCGGCCTGCGGAGTCGGCACGTGGAGTGCGGACTGTGACCTGCACTGATCGACCAGTTCCACGACACGCTGAGTCGATGTCAGACGATTACCTGCAACCCGATTGCCTGCGACCCCGAGCTCCAGGCCCATGCATCCCGAACTCCTTGCGGTGACCGGGTCCATCTGTGGCTCCGTTCTTTCATCGATCCAACAAGCGGCCACCCAATCGGCGTTCGTCACCCTCCGAATCGACAGCTGATTTCAGGCCCGGGGCGGAGGTTCGAAGCACTGTCGCGATCATGGCCTCGGACCTCCTCTCGTTCGTCGGTGACGATTTAGGTTCGTGCGGTTCCGAGGTAACGCCGGGGTGTATATCGGCTTTCCACCTGCCGCCGTTACCGGCGAGGGTGTGAGCTACCCAACCCTCGATACTTCCAGAACACACCTGAACGCGATCGGAGACGCGCAGATATTCAATCGGACGAAACAATTTCCAGGGTTCGCGTACAACAGCGGAGCGGATACCGTACCGAGCGTCGGAATTTCGCAAGGTGTACAACTGATGTACCCACATTCACCACTCACCTCCCGACTGCCTTCCGCGCACGGTACAGAGACCGGCCTGGTGGCCGATCTCGATTTATGACGATCACTGGCCCGTGACCACAGTTTTCACCAACCACTGTGTCTACCAAAGCCCAGCGTGAGTCTCAAAACGACACTCGCGTCGACGTGACCGAGCGAATCGTCGACGGCTTGCCTTTCCGCGGTCATGACCGGATGGCCGTTATGGACATCCACCCAACACGCCCGCCGCATCCCACCGCCACCCGACACGCCTTTGACCTGCAGAGAGGGTGATCGACACCCGCCGAGATCAGCCTCCCCCGCCTCGGCACCGTCCCATCAATAAGGACGGCCGCCCATGCGATGCCCGATTTGCCGTGGTCGAGCAGGCAACACGCCCCCTCGGCAGCGGGAGATTTCTCACACTGTGCACGTGCCCAAAGTGAGGCTAACCTCAGCCTCTTTGACCGTGGCGAGCAAACCACTCGATCAACTCCGGATCGTCGACGGCGCTGCGGTCCACCGTCCGCCCCGCGTCCGCACCCTGGAAGATCCGCTTGAGCGGCACCTCGAGTTTCTTGCCGGTACGGGTGTGCGGGATGCCCGGCGCCTCGATGATGTCGTCGGGCACGTGCCGCGGAGAGGCCTGCTCCCGGATCGCTCCGCGGATCCGCTGCTTCAGCGCGTCGTCGAGTACCGCGCCCTCCGAGAGGACCACGAACAGCGGCATCCAGTATCCGCCGTCCGCCAGGTCGACGCCGACGACGAGCGCCTCGGCAACTTCCGGAAGTTTCTCGACCACCTGGTAGATGTCGGCGCTGCCCATCCGGATTCCGTTGCGGTTCAACGTGGAATCGGACCGTCCGTGCATGAGGACGGTGCCGCGATCGGTGATCGTGATCCAGTCGCCGTGTCGCCACACTCCGGGGAACACCTCGAAATAGGCTTCGAGGTAACGCTTTCCGTCCGGATCGTTCCAGAACGACACCGGCATGGACGGCATCGGTGCGGTGACGACGAGTTCACCCACCTCGTCTCGCACCGGTCGCCCCGATTCGTCGAACGCCTCGACGGCAACCCCGAGGCAGGGGGCGGACAGCTCCCCCGGCCAGACCGGGACGGTGCGTGCTCCCCCGATGAACGCCGACACCACGTCGGTCCCCCCGGTGATCGACACGACGGGTACGCCGCGACCGACGTTCTCCGACAGCCACAGCGACGACGCCGCCGGAAGCGTCGATCCCGTGACTCCCACCGCGCGGAGCGCGCTCAGATCGTGGTCGCGGACGGGGATCACCCCCGCCTTGTCGCACGCGAGAACGTAGCCGGGACTGGTGCCGAGCACTGTCACACTCAGTCGTGATACCAAGGCCCACAACGCATCCGGAGTCGGATACGACGGACTTCCGTCATAGCAGACGATCGTGGCTCCCACCAGGAGGCCCGCTGTCTGGAAGTTCCACATCATCCAGCTGGGACTGGTGTACCAGAAAAATATGTCCTCGCGGCCGATGTCGAGGTGGAGCGCCAGCGACTTCACGTGCTCGAGCAGTACACCGCCGTGACCGTGCACGATGCCCTTCGGGAGGCCGGTGGTCCCCGAGGAGAACACCACCCACAACGGGTGGTCGAACGGGACGGGAACGGGCTCGAGTGCGTCGCCCCCGGCGATCGCCTCCGCCCACGTGAGGGCACCGTCGACGGCGGCGTCCGCATCGAGGTGGGGCACCACCACCGTGAGGGCCGGCGACAATCCGGCGCGCAACTCGGCCACTGCCCCCAGCCGGTCGTGTTCCTTGCCCGCGAAGCGGTACCCGTCCGCGGTGATCAGCGCTGCCGGTTCCAGTTGCCCCAGTCGATTCAGCGCGGCCGGCGCGGAATAGTCCTGCCCACACGCGGCCCACACGGCGCCGAGCGACGCCGTGGCGAGGA
>NZ_WXYH01000081.1:0-10193 GCF_009872365.1 Rhodococcus sp. T7 | reverse complement strand
GCCATGGTCCCGATGTGGTTCTTCCCCATCGCCATCGCCGCCGGCAACACGGTGGTGTTGAAGCCGTCCGAGAAGGATCCGACCGCCGCGATCTGGATGGCCGAACTGTGGGCCGAGGCGGGTCTGCCCGCCGGGGTGTTCAATGTGCTGCAGGGCGACAAGACCTCCGTCGACGAACTCCTCACCAACCCCGCCGTCAAGGCCATCTCCTTCGTGGGATCCACCCCGATCGCGCAGTACGTATACGCCACCGGCACCGCCCACGGCAAACGCGTCCAAGCCCTCGGTGGGGCGAAGAACCACGCCATCGTCCTGCCGGACGCCGACCTGGATCTGGCGGCCGACGCCATGGTCAACGCCGGCTTCGGATCCGCCGGTGAGCGGTGCATGGCCATCTCCGCCCTCGTCGCAGTTGGCGACATCGCCGACGAACTGGTCGCGAAGATCACCGAACGCACCAACACGCTCAAGATCGGTGACGGCACCAAAGATTCCGACATGGGACCGTTGGTGACCAAGGTGCACCGCGACAAGGTTGCCTCCTACATCGACGCCGGCGAAAAGGACGGTGCCACCATCGTCGTGGACGGGCGCACCGTGCAGCCGGACGGCGGCGCGGACGGGTTCTGGCTCGGACCCACCCTCATCGACCACGTCACCACCGACATGTCCGTCTACACCGACGAAATCTTCGGACCCGTCCTCTCCGTCATCCGCGTCGACTCCTACGACGAAGCCCTCGAACTGGTCAACTCCAGCCCGTTCGGCAACGGCACCGCCATCTTCACCAACGACGGCGGCGCGGCACGCCGGTTCCAGAACGAGGTCGAGGTCGGCATGGTCGGCATCAACGTGCCGATTCCCGTTCCGACCGCGTACTACTCCTTCGGTGGCTGGAAGAACAGCCTGTTCGGTGACACCCACGCCCACGGTGCCGAGGGTGTGCACTTCTTCACCCGCGGCAAGGTCGTCACCAGCCGCTGGCTCGACCCGAGCCACGGCGGCATCAACCTCGGCTTCCCCCAGAACAACTGAGCAGGAAAGGACCCACGGTCATGACGACGACAGTCTCCCAGGAACTCCTGCCCACCGGTCAGCCCCTCGACGCGGCCCGTGCCGAGGGTGAGCGCGCCTATGCACTCGACCGCGCGCACGTGTTCCACTCGTGGTCCGCGCAGGAGCAGATCACACCGATGACGATCCTCGCGTCCGAGGGCTCGTACGTGTGGGACGGTGCCGGGAACCGCATGCTGGACTTCTCGTCCCAGCTGGTCAACACGAACATCGGGCACCAGCACCCCAAAGTCGTTGCCGCCATTCAGGACCAGGCGGCGAAGCTGTGCACCATCGCACCGCAGTACGCGAACGACGCCCGCTCCGAGGCTGCGCGGTTGATCGCCGAACGGACCCCGGGCGATCTGAACAAGGTGTTCTTCACCAACGGTGGCGCCGATGCCAACGAGCACGCCGTGCGCATGGCCCGCCTGCACACCGGCCGTTACAAGGTGCTCTCCCGCTACCGTTCGTACCACGGTGGCACGGACACCGCGATCAACCTCACCGGCGATCCGCGCCGCTGGCCCAACGACTACGGCAACAGCGGAGTCGTCCACTTCCACGGACCGTTCCTGTACCGGTCGCAGTTCCACTCGGAGAACGAGCAGCAGGAAACCGAGCGCGCGCTCGAGCACCTCGACCAGTTGATTCGTCTCGAGGGGCCGAACTCGATCGCGGCGATCGTGCTCGAATCGGTTCCCGGGACCGCGGGGATCATGGTGCCCCCGCCCGGTTACCTGGCGGGCGTCCGCGAGATCTGCGACCGCTACGGCATCGTGTTCATCGCCGACGAGGTGATGTCGGGGTTCGGGCGGACCGGAAAGTGGTTCGCGATCGACCATTTCGGTGTCGTACCCGACCTGATCACGTTCGCGAAGGGCGTCAACTCCGGTTACGTTCCGCTCGGCGGTGTCGCGATCAGTGAAAAGATCGCGGCGACGTTCGCGAACCGGCCGTACCCGGGCGGACTCACCTACTCGGGACATCCGCTCGCCACCGCCGCCGCGGTCGCGACGATCACTGCGATGGAGGACGAGGGGATCGTCGAGAACGCGGCCCGGATCGGTAGCGAGATTCTCGGTCCCGGACTGCGCGGCCTCGCCGACCGGCATCCGTCGATCGGTGAAGTTCGAGGGCTCGGTGTGTTCTGGGCGATCGAACTCGTCGCCGACCGTGCCACGAAGGAACCGCTCGCCCCGTACGGCGCGTCCAGCCCGGCGATGAACGAGGTGATCGCGGCGTGCAAGGCAAGTGGACTGCTGCCGTTCGCCAACTTCAACCGCATTCACGCGGTGCCGCCGTGCACCGTCACCGAGGCCGAGGTCCGTGAGGGTCTCGCGATCCTCGACACGGTTCTCGACATCGCGGACGCACACCGCAACTCCTGACACACCCCGTCCGACGACACACCCGTGTCCCGACACTCGATCCGTCCCGCGGTCAATGGCGCCCGCGGGGCGGATCTTTCTCTTTCCCCGACAATCACTCGGCGCCCGGATCTCAACGGAGAGAATCTATGAGCTCGATTACGTCCACGCTCGCCCCGTCCCTACCGGAAGGCTATGTCGAAGAACGGGATCGGCCACCGGTTCCCGACGTCGCCATCCTCGACCGACTGACCGCCGACGCCTTCGACCTGCACGTCGACACCGCCGGAACCGGTGAGAATCCGCAGTTCCGGGTCACGCTCTACAGCGGCGGCTCGACCGTGTCGCTCGAGCGGGTGCTCCGCCTTCTCGGAAGTCTCGACCTCGAGGTAGACGACCAACGGACGTCGGTGTTCCGCCGCGCCGACGGTCTGGTGTGCCGGCTCTACGATTTCCGGGTGTCCGCGGGACCGCTCGTCGCGTCGGCGATGGCCGCTGGATCCGTCGAACCCGAGGCCGTCGTGGAGACGTTTCGGGCGATGTGGTCGGGCCGGGCGGAGGCGGATCGGTTCAACGTGCTGGTACTGGCCGCCGGCCTGGACTGGCGGGAGGTCGTGCTCCTGCGCGCCTACGCACGCTTTCTGCGGCAGAGTGCTCTGCCCTACGACCAGGGCCGGATCGAGGCGGTGCTGCTGTCGCGTCCCGAGTTCGCGTCTGCGCTCGTGGGTTTGTTCCACGCGCACTTCGATCCGCGCGGGCATTCCGCCGACGACGTCGAAACCCGCCGAGCCAGAGTCGAATCACTGCTCGAAGAGGTCGAGGGCCTCGACGCCGACCGGATCCTGCGCGCGTACGTGAATCTCGTGTCGGCGACGACCCGCACCAACTTCTACCGCGACGGGACGCTCGGTCCGACCCGGCCCCAGCTGTCGCTGAAATTCCGCTCCGGCGAGATCGACGAGCTTCCGCGGCCGCGGCCGTTCTACGAGGTCTTCGTGTACTCACCGGACATGGAGGGCGTGCACCTGCGATACGGACCCGTCTCGCGCGGTGGCCTCCGCTGGTCCGACCGCCCCGACGACTATCGCACCGAGATCCTCGGACTCGTCAAGGCGCAGGCGGTGAAGAACGCCGTGATCGTGCCCGCAGGCGCCAAGGGCGGTTTCGTCGTGCGCAACCCGTCGTCCACCGGCCTGGACTGCTACCGGCAGTTCATCTCCGGGTTGCTCGACGTCACCGATAACCGTTCGGACACAGCCGAATCGGTGCATCCGGACGGCGTCGTCTGCCGCGACGGTGACGATCCCTACCTGGTGGTGGCGGCGGACAAGGGCACGGCCACGTTCTCCGACGCCGCCAATGAGGTGGCCCGGAAATACGACTTCTGGCTCGGTGACGCGTTCGCGTCCGGCGGTTCGGTCGGCTACGACCACAAGAAGATGGGCATCACCGCGAAGGGCGCCTGGGTGAGCGTCACCCGGCATCTGGCCGAACTCGGAATCGACGTCGACGGTGACCCGTTCACGGTGGCGGGGATCGGCGACATGAGTGGCGACGTGTTCGGCAACGCCATGCTGGCGACGCAGGGCATCGGACTGGTCGCCGCGTTCGACCACCGGCACATCTTCGTCGACCCCACTCCCGTCCGCGAGCAGGCCTTCCAGGAACGCCGCCGACTGTTCGAACTGCCGAGGTCGTCCTGGGCCGATTACGACCGGACCCTCATCAGCGAGGGCGGGGGTGTCTGGTCGCGGGAGAGCAAGTCGATTCCGGTGAGCAGCCAGATGCGGGCTGCCCTCGGACTGGCGCCGTCGGTGACGACGTTGACGCCGCCGGAGATGATCCGCGCCATCCTCGCCGCCCCGGTGGATCTGCTGTTCAACGGCGGAGTCGGGACGTACGTCAAGGCTGCGTCGGAGTCGCACACGGACGCGGGGGACAAGGCGAACGACACCGTCCGGATCGACGCCGGCCGGCTGCGTGCACGGGCCGTCGCCGAGGGTGGCAACCTGGGCCTGACCGCGCTCGCCCGCATCGAGTTCGCCCGCACGGGTGGACGCGTCAACACGGACGCACTGGACAACTCGGCCGGCGTGGACTGCTCGGACCACGAGGTGAACATCAAGATCCTGCTCGACTCCCTGCCGGTCGACCGGAGGCTCGACCCGGCCCGGCGCTCGGACCTGCTCGGGACGCTCACCGACGACGTGTCGGAACTCGTCCTCGCGAACAATCGCGCGCAGAACCGGGTTCTCGGTGACGCCCGGTCGAACGCCCACCGGATGGTGGACGTGCACGCACGGATGGTGGGCGACCTGGTCGACAAGCGCGGCCTGGACTGCGAACTGGAGGCGCTGCCGACCACCGAGGGCTTCACCGAACTGTCGGAGGCGGGGCTCGGGCTGACCTCACCGGAACTCGCGACCCTTCTCGCACACGCCAAGCTGGATCTCAAAGCGGAACTGGAGGATTCGGACGTCTTCACCGACGGGTACTTCTCCGGACGGCTCGGCGCGTACTTCCCGGCCGCACTGCGGTCCGTCCTCCCCGTCGACGCGCACCCCCTCCGCCAGGAAATCCTCGCCACCGAGATCGTCAACGACATCTTCGCCCGCGGCGGCCTCACCTACGCGTACCGGTTGCGCGAAGAGACGGGGGCCGGACCCGCGGATGTGGTGCGCGCGTTCGTCATCACGTCGGAAGTGTTCGGGCTCGCGGAACTCTGGGCCGACATCGCCGCGGCGAAACTGCCACCGGCGACGGAGTACGAACTGGTCGTCGAGGCCCGCAGGTTGCTCGACCGGGCGTCGCGGTGGTTCCTCGCCAACCGACGTCAGCCGCTGTCGGTGGACGCCGAGATCGCCGAGTTCCGGCGTGCCGTCCACACGCATTCCGGTGATGTCGGCGGATGGCTCCGCGGCGCAGAGGCGCTGGCGATGGAGGAGTCGCGGCGCAACTACGACGAGGCGGGCGTCGAGACGTCCATCGCCCGGCGTATCGCGGACGGCCTCTACCGGTTCAGCCTGCTCGACATCGCCGACGTCGCCCGCGAACTGGACCACGACGTCGCCGAGGTGGCGCCGCTCTACTTCGCGCTCTCCGATCACCTCGGTGTGGATCGGTGGCTGATCAAGGTGTCGGCGCTTCCGCGGGGTGAACGGTGGCACACGCTCGCCCGGGTGGCGCTGCGTGACGACCTGTACCGCTCCGTCCGGCTCCTGACCCGCGACGTGTTGTCCTCGGGCGAACCTGGGGATTCGGCGGACTCCCGGATTCTGCTGTGGGAGAGCACGAATCGGGCGAGAATCGAGCGTGCTCGCCGGACCCTGGGGGAGATCGACGCCGCGTCCACCCACGATCTCGCGTCGCTGTCGGTCGCGGCACGCCACGTGCGGTCCATGGCGGACGGGCACTGATTTCACGCACAAAACGGGCGAATGTACCTCTCGGCGCTTTCATCGCGTCGAGAGGTACATTCGCCCTTGTGGGGGTCCTACAGGGTGCGGGCCGGATCGGCGGGAGCGTCGTCCTCGTCGTCGTCGGGCACGAAATCGGCCTCGACGGCGGACGCCGGTTCCTTCCAGACCCACGGCTGACCGTCCTGCACGACGCGCCGGTAGGCGTACAGCACGATCGACAGTGACAGGACGAAGACGCCGACGATCAGTTCCTTCGTGCTGCCGTAGCCGGTGATCGAGGCGCTGAGAGCGCCGACGACGACCATGATCGTGTCGACGACCACGAGGACACCGGCGATGTACACCCACTGCTTGCCGAGTTTGATGGGGCGATGGGCGTCCGGTTCGTCGCGGCGCAGGTTGAGGAAGCCGGTCAGCGACAGGATGTGGCAGATGAGGTAGCCGACGATGCCGGCGACGATGACGGCGAGGGCCTCGCCGACGAACAGGATCAGGACGACGTTGACGAGTAGATCCAGCGACATCGCGCGTCCCGGAACCTTGAAGCGGTTGAGCTCGCCGAGTTGCTTGACGGTGAGCCCCTCCCGGGCGCTGCCGTGGAGGACGCGTCCGCCGTCGGCGGTGGTCATCACCATCAGGAGGACGAGGCCGGCGATGAGGCAGATCGCCATCACGATGTCGCCGCCGGGGAACAGGCTCTCGAACACGGTCAGGTAGAAGGAGACGGGGTTCTCGGCGACGTCGGCCTGGTCGACGAGTCCGCCGACGCCGAACGGGACGAGGATGTAGACGGCGATGACGAAGAAACCGGCCAGTCGCAATGCAATTCGGCTGTCGCGGATGGTGTCGCGGAACTCCGGCACGAACGAGGCGACCGCCTCGATGCCGTAGACCGACCAGGCGAGGACGAACATCCAGGCAAGTGCGGTGCGCCAGCCCGCTTCACCGCTGGCGGCGATGTCCCAGTGCAGGTTGCTCATCGACCAGCTGTCGGACAGGAGCGGGGCGGCCGCGAAGACGACGATCGGGACGAGGACGAGGGCGCCGGTCGCGTACATCAGCCACATCGCGGGACGCATCCCGAGGACGTTCAGTCCCCAGCCCATGAATAGCACGCCGAGAGCGATGACGTGGGGTAGTCCGATGGTGGCCAGGCCCGTGGAGAACGTCCACGTCTGTTCGGGGAACCATTCCGCCTGGACCAGCTTCCCGATCTGCAGGCCGTAGATGGCCAGCGAACTGGACCACGAGAACCAGTAACCGTAGGTCGCGAGCGGACCGACGAGGGTCGAGCGGGTTCGCCAGCCCTGATGGGCGTACATGGAAATGCCGCCGACCTTGTCGACGAACATGCTGGCCATCTCGGAGTAGATGAAATTCTGCAGGCATGCGAGGACGGCGACGGCGCCGAGGAGGACGAGCGTCGTCCAGGCACCGATCAGGCCGATTGCGTAGCCCATGCCGACGAACAGTGCGGCCGGGATGGAGAGGCTGATGGTGAAGCCGTCCCACCACCGCAGGTTCTTCTCATAGGTGTGGTCGTCGGCGAAGGAATCGTGCAGGCTCACGGGATTCTCCAGTTCTGGGCCTTGTCGGCGCAGTGTGTGTATTCAGAATGCGGCCCTCGGCGACTCGAGTCGAGCTGGGTGGAGGCCGATGGGCCGCCGCAAGTATGTGATTCAAGACACTAACACCGCGCAATGCGTCGCACAAGGTGAAATTCACCTCGCAATGCGTATTCATCAAGGCTTAACATCCATGAAATGCAGTCTTTTGTGCCCGCAACGCCACTGATCTCGTCGTTCTGGATAGAGTCGGTCCATGTCTCAGCACACTCTGGACGAACTGGACCGCGCGATCCTGCGGCAACTCGAGGACGACGGGCGGCGAGCGTTCCGGGAAATCGCCCGCAACCTGGGCTCGTCCGAGGCGACGGTACGGGCCCGCGTGAAGCGTCTGCAGGACCTGAACATCCTGCGCATCGTCGCGTTCGCCGATCCCGAGCGGCTGGGCGACTCCCAGTTGGCGCTCGTGTTCCTCACCGTCGACCCCGCCCGGCACCAGGCCGTCGTGGACACGCTGACCGAGATGCCCGAGATCACGTACGTCTCG
This sequence comes from Rhodococcus sp. T7, assembly GCF_009872365.1. Taxonomy (NCBI): domain Bacteria; kingdom Bacillati; phylum Actinomycetota; class Actinomycetes; order Mycobacteriales; family Nocardiaceae; genus Rhodococcus; species Rhodococcus sp. T7. Next base: position 2,239 of record NZ_WXYH01000081.1, on the reverse strand, counting down.
ACGCTGCTGGGGCGGAGCGACATCTGCGCCGAGGTCGGCAGCGCCAACAACGCCGAACTGTGGGCCTTTCTCAATCAACACGTCAGCGCCATCGAGGGCGTGCGCACCACGGAGACCATCTCGATCTGCAAAGTGCACAAGCTGCGGTACGGCACGCCCTCGAAGGAGTAGTTCTATGGCGTCGCGCCGAACACCGTGCGGTGCCACGCTTTCCGTGACACACCGGTGATGTCGCTCATGACGTGTTTGACGGTCAGGTACTCCTCGAACGAGTACGTCGACATGTCCTTGCCGAAGCCGGACGCGCCGACCCCGCCGTGCGGCATCTCGCTGATGATCGGGATGTGATCATTGATCCACACGCAACCCGCGTCGATCTCCCGTGATGCGCGCTGCGCGCGGTACAGGTTCGTCGTCCATGCCGACGCGGCGAGACCGTAGTCGGTGTCGTTGGCGCGGCGGATCGCGTCGTCGTCGCCCGAATGGCGGCTCACGGTGAGCACCGGTCCGAACACCTCGTCGCGGTACACCTCCGCGTCCTCGGTGACGTCGGCGATCAGGGTGGGGAGATAGAAGGCTCCGGGCAGGTCGGGGGCGGATCCGCCCGTCACGATCCGGAAGCCGGCGGCTTGGGCGCGCTGCACCATGCCGTCGACCCGGTCGCGATGCGCGAGCGTGATCAGCGATCCGAGGTCGGTGTCCGGGTCGTAGGGATCGCCCACCACAACCCGTTCCATCAGTGCGGCCACGCCGGCGACGAAGTCGTCGTACAGCGAGTCCGCCACGATCGCGCGGGTCGCCGCGGTGCAATCCTGGCCGCCGTTGATCAGCGACGCCGCCACCGCGCCGTGCACCGCCGCCTCGAGATCTGCGTCGTCGAACACGACGAACGGGGCCTTGCCACCCAGCTCGAGCTGCACGCGGGTGCCGTTCGTGGAGGCCTGCGCCATCACCGTGCGGCCCACGGCGGTCGACCCGGTGAAGGTCAGCACGTCGATTCCGCGGTGTCCGGCGAGCGCGGCGCCCACCTCGGCGCCGGTGCCCGTCACCACGTTGAACACGCCGTCGGGCAGCCCGGATTCGGTGGCCAGCCGGGCGAGACGCAGCGTGGTGAGGGGCGTGAGCTCACTCGGTTTGAGCACGGCCGTGCACCCGGCGGCCAGCGCCGGAATCACCTTCCACACCGCCATCTGCAGCGGATAGTTCCACGGCGTGATCGACCCGACGACGCCGACGGCTTCACGCCGGATGCTCGACGTGTGGTCGGGCGAGTACTCCGCGGAGGCCTTGCCCTCGAGATTGCGGGACGCTCCGGCGAAGAAGTCGATGTTGTCGATGCTGCCCGGGACGTCGAACTCGCGAGCGAGCCGGATCGCCTTGCCGGTCTGCGCGACTTCTTCGCGGGCGAACAGTTCCGCGTCGCGCTCGAGTGCGCGGGCGAGCGCGGTGAGGACCGCCGCTCGCTCGGCCGGGGCGGCACCCGACCAGCCGGGGAAGGCGGCACGCGCCGACCGGACGGCGGCGTCGACGTCCCCCGCGGTCGCGAGGGTCAGCGTCGTGACGGGGGTGCCCGTCGCCGGATCGATGATGCGGTGGACGGCGCCGGAGCCCTCGGCCGGGGATCCGGAGATCCAGCAGCCGGGCACGGTGGCCGGCAGGTCGAGCGAGGTGGACGGCGGAAAAGGGACCGAGACGGTCATGAGATCACTCCAAGACGGGGGCGAAAAGATTCACTCACAGTAGAAGAGCGCACTCGCGTTGGCTAGCCATCGCCACGAATTCAGTCATCGAAATGCAAGATATTCTGCGCATTGCGTCAAGATTTATCCCATTACTACTTGAATTCGCGGGCTCGAGGCGTCACCATTGACGCATGCCGGATCGGACCTCGGCGTTCGACGACCTGTCGAGGTGATCATCCCGGATTCGTCCTCTGAAGCTGGACCGGCCCGAATTCGACTGAACCGAAATACAATTGAGGACTCTGATGACTGCAGTCACCGAAAGAACCACGACCGAACTCGAACGCTCGGCCGCGCGCCACCTGTGGGGGCATTTCTCCCGGCACGGGGACAACATCACCCCGCCGATCATCACCCGCGGCGACGGCGCCCGCATCTACGATTCCACCGGCAAGAGCTACCTCGACGGACTGTCCGGGTTGTTCGTCGTCCAGGCCGGGCACGGCCGCCTAGAGCTCGCCGAGGCCGCCGCCAAACAGGCCGAACAACTCGCGTTC
>NZ_WXYH01000080.1:0-10297 GCF_009872365.1 Rhodococcus sp. T7 | reverse complement strand
ATCTGGGGCGGCATGTCCGAAACCGAACGCACCCGCCACACCCGACGCACCCGCCACGCCGCCCGACCCCCACGCGCAAGGGAGCGACGAACCCACTAACAGGACGGATCCGACCACCCACAGGGACGACACAGCTAGGGCCACCGACTACGACGCACCACGAGTCACCGAATCCGACGAGTCGGCGGACACGTCCCTCGAACAGCTCACCGCCGCCCGGACAGACACCCAGTCCCCCGCCGTCGACGTCGACTCCTTGGAACTGCCCGGCGCCGACCTGTCCGGCGAGGAACGCACCGCCCACGTCCTCCCCAGCAATTAACCGGGGTCCGGACCCCGCCACAAGCTCAGTGACTATCCTCACCAGCAAGTTTTCGGCGATCTTTCCGCCAGGCGTGCTCACAATATCCGCGGTTCGACTGTGAGGCATCCGAATTGATACTGCTTACGCGACGTGCCGCTTACCATCGACTGTCATGGGAGTCGCAGCCGCGGCACGAGGAGTGGGCCGCCTTCAGTACCGACTCGCGCGTGTCCCCTTCGACCTGTTCAACGACGCGATAATGCCGGTGCTGTTCGATAATGGGGCCGCGGCCCGGCTGGCGTACGAGTGGGTGCTGATCGAGTGCGACAAGACCGCCGCAATTCTGTTCGACGACGACTCCGCTGCCGCCCACGCACAGCTGTTGCGACAGCGCAGTGCCGCCACGCGATATGCCATCGCCCGCCGGCAACGGCAGATCCTCCGCGATACCGAGATCGTCGCGCTCGATCGGCACCGCGCTCGGTTCCGCGAGCGGCGTCGAAAGCACGCCAGAAACACCGATTAGTGTCTGTGGGCTGATTTGCCGCGGCGTCCGACGACCAGGAGGTCGCCGGCCGACCGCGCGGCGTAGAGCTGAGGTCAGCGGGCTTTGGTGGTGAGGATCTGCACGAGGTCGTCGAGGGTAAGAAGAGCGGCGTCGCTGTCCCGGTCGACGAGCCAGCGCAGCACCACCCCGTTCATGCATGTGAGCGCGAACCGGGCGACGTGATCGACCGAAGTTGTCCAGGTGACGTCGGCCCGTCTCGCGCACAGGGTAAGGAACGCGACGGCCTCGGCGTCCATGGTGCGGTACTGCCGCTGGGCGATCGCCCCGGCCGACACGTTACCGGCGCTGCGTTGGCGTAGCGCGTGGGCGGTGATCTCAAAGGTCAGCAACTGGTGATGGGGTGTGGCCTCGATGATCGGCCACAGTCCGCGGATTCCGGCGCGCAACAGGTCCCCGAGGGCCAGGATCCCGGTCAGCCCGGCGGGTTCGGTGTACTGCCCGAATGCCAGCCGCATCGCGTCGTTGACTTGCAAGATCTGGGTCTCCCCGAGGTGAGTGAGGAGGGTGTCCTTGTCGTGAAAGTGGTAGTGCACGATCCCGAGGGACGTTCCGGCTGCGGCGGCGAGTGGGCGCATAGTCAGCGCGTCGACGCCCCGCTCGGCCGCGATTGCCAACGCCGCCTCGAGAAGTTGGGCGCGGCGCTCATCGGCGGGGAGCTTCTTCGCCATGTGCCCAGCGTAAATGCTCGGGGGCTGAGGCCGAGCTCTTATTCCACGATGATCGACAGCCCGACGGCGGCGACCGCGACAGCAGAGGCGATGACACAGATCGCCCACGCCCGTATCGCAACCCGGTACCAGTCCCGATCCCGGCCTTGCCGGACGGTGAGCATTTGCGCGCGTGGGGGTGAGGCCGCAGTGTCGGCCCGGTCCGGCACCCGCTCGCGAGAGTAGCGAGATACCGCATCCGCGGTCACCGCCGAGACGAACGCCGCAGCGATCACGCACAGCGTGGCTACCAGAACCTCGACAATCCAGAACATATCCATACGGGCACCACGAACTTCCTTGGTTCTCGGCCGGCCACCACAATCGGCGATGCGCGCCCACTGGGTTGTGCTCGCGTGTATCGCCACGAGAGCTCACTCTGTTGCGCCGCTCGGTCCACGAAGTTCTTTTCAATATTCTGATCAGTCGTCCAATTACTATTTTGATCACACGTCCAATTGAAATGGGCATTCGTTCAGCTCGAGGGGAAAAATTGTTTCGCGTTTCATGAAACGCCGGAGGCGCCCGCGGTCGATATAGGAGTAAGCGGGTTCGGTGCCCGTCGATGATAAAAAAACGAGAGGAGTGAAGGGTTCATGGGTTCTGCAGGTGTTGACTTTACCGTCGCCTTCGGGGCGTTCCTGAAGTGGTTGAGTGTCACGTTCGGAGGCGGTATCGGAATCGGTTGACCAGTTATTCGGGCTGGACGGCGGTGGCTCGACTCGCCAAGTGGGAGTCGAGCCACTCCGTCTCAGCAGCGATCCACGTTTCAACGCGGGCCCACAGTCGAATTTCCTTGGTTTTCCGAGGACGGGCAGCCGCTGACGCGATCGGAACCCTAACCCCGGCCCTGAATCACCCCACAGGATTTCCCACATTTTGATCACTTGTCCATTTTTATTTTGATCATTCGTCCCACTGAATTGGTCTTTCGTTCAGTTGAAAAGTGTCGCTATTCTGATTTCAGTGAAATGTCAAAAGGCACCTCGGCACGGTATGCAGGTAAGCTCGGAGATGATCTCGTAAACGGCCACAATAAAGCGGAGAGCGACCACCCCTCGAATGTGTTTCGCCGTGGGTCCCGATTCGAAGGGGTGGATCCGCGGCGCGGCGAAGCGAGATTTTCTGTTACCGGTCGCTTCGCGATTGTGGATCCACAAGCGCCCCATAAGAACCACGGCACTGTTCGGATATCCGGGGCGAACAAGGCTCTGATCTGGTCTCGTCTCCGGTAGACCGACTTCACTACGGATTTCCGCTGCACGATGCCGGGACAGCCCGGCCCGGTATGCATCTTGTGGTTCACCCACATGCGGTGGTGGCGAGGAGCAAGATGGAGACCGCTGCCGCCGATCATCGGCGGATCCTTCGGCGCGGGGGGCAATTGTGGACGCAGACCGATCGCCAGACGACGGCGGTGGGCGTGACGGCGGAGGTCCACCGTGACGACGGCGAAGGCAACGCAACAAGCCGACCTCGTTCTCGCCGGTGGCGGTGTGAAAGGCATCGGATTGGTGGGGGCAGTAACCGCGTTGATCAATGCTGGCTACAGGGTTCACAAGGTCTCCGGCACCTCTGCCGGCGCAGTTGTCGGAGCGATCGTCGCGGCGGCGTCCAAGCGATACCAGTTGACCGGGGCGGAGGTGAAGGACCTCGCGCTCAGCCTCGACTACGACAAGTTCCTCGACCCTGGTCCAATTGAAGAGATTCCGCTCGTCGGACCCTCATGGGCGATGCTTCGGGGAAGCGGACTCTACCGGGGCGACGTCGCGCACGAATGGATCGCCAAGACGCTGCGAGAACTGGGTGTGACCACGTTCCACGACTTGCGCATCGACGACGACACGTTGCCGGAGCCGCGGCGGTATTCCCTGGTGGTCACTGCCACGGATGTCACGACCGGCCAGCTGGTGCGTCTGCCCTGGGATTACGGCCGGGTCTATGGCCTCGACCCGGATACGCAGCTGGTGGCGGATGCGGTCCGCGCGTCGATGGCGATTCCGTTCTTCTTCCGTCCTGCCATGTTGACCAGTACAGCGGGGGTGACCTCGACCCTCGTGGACGGTGGCGTGCTGTCGAACTTTCCGATTGATTCTCTGGATCGGACCGACGGTCAGCCGCCCCGCTGGCCCACGTTCGGGGTGACCGTGCTTCCCAATCTTCCCGCCGGCAACGACAAGGTGATCCCGCAACTTGGTCTGCTACGCCTGTGCGGGCCTCCACATTTGCTCGAAGGTGTTCTCACCACCATGTTGGTCGGCCGGGACCAGGCGTATCTGAGCCAGCCCTGGGTGGAGGCCCGTGCGATTCGTGTGGATTCGACCGACGTAGGCGTACTCGACTTCGACATCACAAAACCGGAGATCGAAGCGTTGTACCAGAAGGGGTATGCGGCGACACAAGACTTTCTGTCTCACTGGAATTGGGAAGCCTACGTCGAACGCTTCCGGGCACCGCGGGCCTGACACGCCCGCCGTAATACGGTGCGATCCACGAGACGGTGCCCAAATATCCTCTGCACCAACAACCCCACGTAAACCGTGGGTGACGCGCAGAAACCCGTTCGGGCTCGGTGGATCTAATGTCGACTCGGCGATTCTGAGGTCACGTGCGACGAGCAAGGTGTGCAGTCACACGGTCACTCCTGCGGGCAGGAACCCGATCGATCCTGCGCGCAGACGTGGCAAACGGCGGGCTCACCAGTGCCCGAGATTGCCCTGCAAGAGCGCCACGATGATATACAGGGCAACAGCCAGCGGATAGTACAAGTTGATCATCACCGATCACCCTCATGCGGGGCCTCTCGACATCACCACACCCCACCCAGATCGGGTACCCATCCAGAGCAAACATACCCATCCCGCACTGCGCGCCACCGACGGCTTCGAAGAGTGCCCGGACCCGAGGCGACGCTCGATCACGAGCGGTTCGAGGCGGTGACAACCACTGCCGCCGGTCACTCGAGAGACCCATACCGGAATGCGACACGAGACGGTGATGGTTGGCCCGAACCGGGTACACCACCTGTAAGCATGACGGTCATCCCACGTCCGCACCGGAGGGGTGGCACAGGAAGATACTGATCCGAAGGTCGGGGCCGGAGGACATCCGCCGATGACCGACGTCGTCACCGTCGACGAGGACGGCCGCTACCAACTGCGTCTGGAACGACATCTGCCGCACTGCCGTGAGAACGTCTGGCACGGTGTTCTCGAGCTGCGGCGCCGCAGCGCCCGGGCGCACCACTGCTCGTGCGCCCACCCGCCTGGATTGCTCGAGTACGAAACCAGGAAAGGCATCCTGCGATGGGAGATCGCCGAGGACGGTCCCACCCGATCGACCGTGGTCTTCACCCACGTGTGTGGTGACCGCCGGGACGGAGTGGACGACATGGGGTGGTGGCTCACCGAACTCGATGTTCTTGCCCAAATCCTCGACGGCCACCCCGTTGCCGATCTCCCGAGGCGGGCCACGGCAATGATCAGACGCTGCCGCTGCGCCTTCGGGTGACAAACAAGAACCGGGGCCTCGACACCAATCATCGTCGAGAACTTCGACGGTCCTGCGGGATCCTGATCACGTTTCACGGTGATCGCGTTGTTCACCAGTTCCCCGGCCGCCATCCGCGCGTCGCGGCTCGCGTCTTCCGACTTTTCACGGATCGCGTCGCGTAATTGCGCGGCAGATTCTGCAGCGACGCAGTTCGTACGCTGAGAACGGCTACTTTGTTCGTTCTCCGGTAACCATCCCACAGCTGCCGGTGCACGCCATCGAGCTCGCCATCGCGTCGATTCTGGGGCGCGCGTTACAGTCAGGGAGAGGGATCTGGTCGGGTGTTCGAGCGGACGCTGACAGTCACGCCGCCGTCTCGGGTAGCGACTGACCGAGGATCTCCTCACCAGGGCGGTGACCGAGGCCCTCGCGGCGGGCATGTCGTGGGCGCAGATCGCCGTGCAGCTCGGCGTGCCACCTCCAGCCGCCCGGGACCACGCCGCTGTCACCGATCACGATTGGCAGGATGCAATAGTTGCCCACGAGAACGCTCGGGCAGCGCGACTCCGCGACATCTCCGAGAATCCGAAGTTCCACACGCCCACTCTCGACTGAAACAAGGTCGACACGTCGCCCCTCCCCTAGCACTGGATGCGGACCGGCGCCGTCAGAGCTCAGCGAGAGACACCAGTTCGTCCTGCAGCGCCCGGATCAACAACCCGGACTTGTCGGTGACGGGGCGCCCGACGGCGGCGTACTTCGCCCGGATCCTGATCAGGTGGGTGTTGATGGTGCCCAGGCTGATGCCTAGGTCAGCTGCGGTCGCAGCCTTCGATTCACGGCGAAGCCACAGTCGGAGGATTTCCAACTCGCGTGGCGTCAGCGTGGGTTGCCGTTTCGGTTCCCCGCCAGCATCGAAGATAGGACCAGGAACGGAAGTCAAGCGATCTCACCCTTCTCGAGCCGCAGCGCCTGCCGCGGAGTACACACTGTTTGATTCGAGGCGGCACACCAGCCGGATGGGGCTCCACGCTCCGCGTCACCAAGAAGGTCCGTTTTGCCCGTTGTTCACCGCGGTAAGCAAACCATACCTGATAGTCGGTTTTGGGTATTCGCGGCTGACATTGCCGGGTGCGCGTCCGCCAACCCGTCTGGTGGCGGATTGGTTATCGTCGAGAGGCCTGGAGAACCTAAGGGGTACGGCCATGACACCCTCGACAGTCGACGTGTCGACGCGGTCCCCGGCCGGATGCCACACATGACGGCCATGAACGTCATCCGGTCGATGCCGCTTGCTGCTCCCCTTCCTCGGTCTTCCTGCCCGCGGAGCGGGCCTCCTCGAGCGCACGCCGAGCCGCCGCCGGATCGTGCATCGCCCGCTCGACCTGCCGCTGGACAGCACATCCCTCGGTCAGCCGTCCGGCTTCGGTGTCACCACGAAGTCGTAGGGCGCCATCGGCCCGACGAGGCGCATAGTGATCCGGTCGTCCCAGCGTGCGGCCAGGTCTCCGACCGTCTGTTCGAGTTCGTCCTGTCGGTCCACCTCGACCAGCACCGCGACCTGGACCGCGTCCTCGTCATGGGTGGGTTCGCGGACGGTGACGATCTCGGTCAGCGGCGACAGCGCGTCGACAGTGGTGCCGGTGTCCGTCTCCCGCTTGCCCTCGAGGGCGTGGCCGATGATCTCCCCCAGGGCCGTCCGGGCATCCCGGGTCAATTCCTCGGGTTGGTCGCGGATCGACTCCAACAGGGTGGAGGCCTTCGGGTTCTCCTCGACGATCTCCCGGATGATCGTCTCCTCGACGTAGCGGCCCCTCACCAGGTACTGAGCGAAGCCCTCGAGTTCGTCGAGGGCGGAGGCGAACTCGTCGTCGTGTTCGGCGAGCAGTTCGTTGATCACCGCGTCGCGGTCGGACACGACGGCACCGAACCGCAGCGGCAGTACCGGCGCGACGTGCGAGGTGCCGTCCAGGATGCGGGCGTGGGCCTGCAGGTCTGCGGGGGTGCCGAGTCGTTGGTCCGGGTCGATCTCGCTGACCAATGCCGCGATGTCGCCGTGGGTGACGATCTCGATCGGGGAGTCGTGGATGCCGGTGGCGTCGTCTTCGGGTTGCACGTCGGCGGGCACGATGCCGTACACATAGATCCCGGACGCTTCCGCCGTGGCCTCGTCGTCGCCGTCGGTGTCTGTCTCGGTGTCCTCTGCGGAGGTCATTTGCGGCTCCGGCGGGGTGCGGGTTCGCGTTCGCTGCCGGATCCGCCGAGCAGATCGCCGAGCTTCTCGCCCGCCGATTCGAGTGCACCCTTCGTCTTCGACTTCGCGATCTTCTCCGTTGCGCCCGACATCAGATCGGACAGCCCCTTCGGTTCGCTGCCGATCGCGAGCCGATTCGCCGCCTCCGCGAACCGCAGGTAGGTGTCGACACTGGCGACCACGATGCGGGCGTCGATGGTGAGCAGTTCGATCCCGACCAGCGAAACCCGCACGTACGCATCGATCACGAGGCCCTTGTCCAAGATGGTGTCGATGACGTCCGCCAGGCTGCTCGAACTCGGGCCACCCGCTGTGGTCATCCTCGTGCTCCTTCCTGCCCCGCTATCGCCCCTCCCGCAACCCCGTGTGCGGACGGCTCGGCGCCTTCTCGCGGCACCGTTCGTTCCTCGGCCCGCTCTGCGCGCTCACCGAGACGTCAGTGCGGACTACCGGACTACCCGAAACGGCAAGTGTTCAATCGATCAAAGACCGCGAGGGACTACGCAATTCGACGAATACGCCCCGCGCGAAACAGTCCGATCGGTCGGCTCCTCGAAACGCCTCCCACCCGGGTGTTGTGTCGTTCCTCGTCGACTGGTCGTTCAAGCAAGCAGCTTCAGTCCGGCTTCCGGGTCACCACGAAGTCGTAGGCGGCCATCGGCCCGAGCAGACGCATATCGACCCGGCCGTCCCACTCCTCCGCCAGTGCTTCCACCGCCTTCTCGAGTTCCTCCTGCCGGGCGACCTCGACCAGCACCGCCACCTGCGCCGCCTCCTCCTCATGCGTGGGTTCCCGCACATTGACCGAATCCGCAAGCGGTGTGAGCGTTTCGACCACCTTCGCGGTGTCCTCGTCCCGCTTGGCCACGATGGCGTTGCTCACGATCTCGCCGAGCGCCATCCGCGCATCTCGGGTGGCTTCCTCTGGCTGATCACGGATGGTGTCACGCAGTTCGCCGGCCTGCGCGTTCTCGTCGATCACCTCACGCAAAATCGCCTTCTCGACATAGCGCCCCTTCACCACGTACTGGGCTCGACCCTCCAGTTCCTTCAACGCCGCCGCGAACTCGTCAGCGTGCGCCGCCAGCAGTTCCTCCTCGACGGCGCCTTCATCGGTCATCACTGCCCCGAATCGGAGCGGGAGGACGGGTGCGACACCCGACGTACCGTCCAGAAGATACGCGTGGACCCGAAGGTCCTCGGGTGTGCCGAGCGGCCTGTCCACCGAAATTTCGCTGACGAGTGCCGCGATGTCGCCGCGGGTGACGATGCTGACCGACCCGTCACACACACCGACCGCGTCCTCGTCGGTCTCCACGCCGGCCGGCACGATGCCGTACACGTAGACACCGCTGGTGCGTGGCTCCTCGGGTGCGTCATTGGCCCGTTCCGACGTAGACATCACTTGTCCTCTCGCGTGGACTTGCGTGAAACCCGCTCGCGCTCAGGTTCTTCCTTCCCGCCGCCGAGGATGTCGCCGAGTTTCTCACTGGCAGCCCCGAGTGCGCCCTGGGCTTTCGACTCGGCGCCGCCCTCGCTGCCGCCCCCAGCCAGGTCCGTCAGGCCCTTGGGCTCACTCCCGATCTCGAGCCGGTTCACCGCCTCCGCGAACCGCAGGTAGGTATCGACGCTGGCGACGACGACGCGGGCGTCGATGGTCAGCAGTTCGATGCCGACCAGCGAGACCCGCACGTACGCATCGATCACAAGGCCCTTGTCCAGGATGGTGTCGATGACGTCGGCGAGGCTGCTCGAGCTGGGCCCGCCGCTGACTCCACCGCCGCCACCGCCACGACCTGCCGGTTGTATTGACGTCATCGCCTCGCTCCCTGCTTCGAGCCGGCAGACTTCGCCGCCGACTTGCGCGGACGGCCACGGCGAGCCGGCGGCTTGCCCTCACTCGCGGCCGCCGCCTTACGCGGGCGACCACGGCGAGCCGGCGGCTTGTCCTCACTCGCAGCCGCGGCCTTGCGCGGGCGACCACGGCGAGCCGGCGGCTTGTCCTCAGCCTCCTCCTCCGGCTCCTCGTCCTCGTCTGTTTCGTCCGGCTCCTCGTCCTCGTCCGTTTCGGCAGACTCCTCGTCCTCGTCTGATTCCTCCGACTCCTCAGGCTCGTCCTCGTCCGTTTCGGCAGACTCCTCGTCTGATTCCTCCGGCTCCTCGGACTCGTCCTCGTCTGTTTCGGCAGAGTCTTCGATCTCGCCCTCGTCCAGCTGCGCTTCGTCCTGCTCGTCCTCGTCGGGCTGTGCTTCGTCTTCCTCGGACTCCTCGGGTTCGACCACCTTGCCGTCCCGGATCTCCCCGCGCCATCCCTCTATCTCGTCAGCATGGAGAACGGACTGGGTCATGACATGACGCCCAAAATGCTTCAACTCCAACCGCGCTCGCCGACCCTGCGCACGCCACAGATTGCCAGTCTTCTCGAACAAACCCTTCGGGTGATACTCGAGGATCAGAACGATGCGGGTGAGATCGGGAGTCACCTCATGGAACGTCACCGCACCGTCGATGAAACCCTTGGCCCCCTTCGACCGCCACACGATCCGCTCATCCGGGACCTGCTCGATGATCGACGCCTCCCACGTCCGATGCGACAGGAAGATCTGCGCCTTCCACTCCAGCTTCTCGTCCGCTTCCTGCTCCACCCGCTCGACCTTCTTCATGAACGACGGAAAATCGGCGAACTGGGTCCACTGGTTGTACGCCAGTTGGACCGGGACACCGACATCGATCGTTTCGACGATGTTGGTCAACTTGAGCTTCTTGCCCTTACCGCCACCACCGCCGCCGGTGACCGCGTCCTTCACATCCGAGGCCGTGTCCTTCACCTTGTCGGTCAGCCCGGACAACAGTGACTTCCCGTCGCCCTTCCCGTCACCGTCACCGTCACCGTTGCCGTTGCCTTTGCCGGTGACCGCGGACAGCAAACTTCCGCCGCCGCCCTCGGCGTAGTCGGTGAGCCGGTCGGTGGC
>NZ_WXYH01000008.1:0-27531 GCF_009872365.1 Rhodococcus sp. T7 | reverse complement strand
TGGTGGCGATCGACCGGTTCTATCCGTCGTCGAAGACCTGCTCGGTGTGCGGGGCGATCGCCTCGGCGATGCCGCTGAATGTGCGGGAGTGGACGTGCCGGTGCGGCGTCGTCCATGATCGGGATGTGAATGCGGCGAGGAATATTTTGGCCGTCGGACTGGCGGTGGCAGCCTGCGGAGACGGTGTGAGACCACCCCGCACATAAAGTGCGGGGAGGCGACTGTCGGTGAAACAGGAACCTCGGGACGTGAGTCTCGAGGGGAATCTCGGTCGTTCACGGTCGAGAGGAAGTCAACGGAACCACCCACACCGTTCCCTCGCGACGGGGATGCGTGAGCATCACAAATCCGAAGTCCGTCGGCAGCCCGTCCGCGATCGACTTCCATGTGTCGCCGCTGTCGTCGGAGCGGTAGACCCCGTGATGGTTCTGGGCGTACAAGCGGTCGGGGACGACGCCGTCACGGGCGATCTTGTGGACGCACTGGCCGAACTCCGGGTTCGGGTCCGGGAGGAAGTAGGCGGTGATCCCGGTGTTGCGCGGCTCCCAGGACGCACCCCCGTCCGTGGTGCGATACACGCCTCCGGTGTTCATCGCGACGTGCACGGTGTTCTCGTCCTGCGGGTGCGGGACGACGGAATGCGCTGCGGCGCCGCCGTATCCGGCTCCCCACTCGGCCCGCCGGATGGCAACGACCGAGCGGGAACCTCTCAGCGGGCGGGTCCGTGCCCGATCCGCGCCCGCAGGTGGCTCAGCGCCCGGTGCTGCGCGACGCGGACGGCGCCCGGTGTGGTGTCCAGGACCCGCGCGGTCTGTTCCGCCGACATTCCCACGATGACGCGCATGAAGAGGATCTGCTGGTGCCGGACCGGGAGGGTCTCGACGAGCAGTCCCATCTCGCCGCGCAATTCGTCGCGCAGGACGTGATGTTCGGGGCCCTCCTCGACGTCCACCACGTGATGTGCGGCGGCGGCGCGCGCGGTCGGCGGTACGGACATCCGGGTGGCGCGTCGCCGCGCGTCGGACACCTTGTGCGCGGCGATGCCGAAGATGAACGACAGCAACGACTTTCCCTGGTTCCGGTACGTCCGCAGGGCGCTCATCAACGCGAGGCACACGTCCTGGGTGACGTCGTCGGCGGTCGTGTGCGGGTGATCCACCGATTCGAGGCGGGTCGTGCAGTAGCGGTGCACGAGCGGATGCGCAATGCGGAGAACCTCTTCGACGGCGTCTTCGTCGCCCGTCGCTGCGTACGGCGCGAGTCGTTCCAACTCGGCTCTGGCGTCCAATTCGATCATGGTGTTCTCCCTGTTCCTGCGGCTGCATCCAGCCTCGGGGGAACGCGCGATCGTCGATAGGCACCGCAGGGTGCGGAAGTACCCACCCCGGCCCCGCGGCAACTTCATAGCGGGATCTAGGACACGCGCTAGATGAGCGCAGATTCGGCAACAGACGTTGTTACCTTCGTGGCCATGGACCCTGTCCGTAACCCCTATGCACCCGGCGCGGGGCAGCGCCCGCCGGAGCTCGCGGGACGAACCAGGCAGCTCGACGCGTTCGACGTGGTGCTCGAGCGGATCGCGCGCGGCCGCCCGGAGCGCAGTGTGATGCTGACGGGTCTGCGCGGGGTCGGGAAGACGGTCCTGCTGAACCATCTGCGGTCGGCGGCCATCTCTCGCCGGTGGGGAACCGGGAAGATCGAGGCCCGCCCCGATCAGGATCTGCGGCGGCCGCTGTCCTCGGCGTTGCACATGGCGATCCGGGAGATCGCGGGCGCGCACCGCGACCCCGACCGGGTGGAGGAGTTCCTCGGAATCCTGAAGTCGTTCGCCCTGCGCGCGACGGCCGACAAGGGCATGCGCGAGCGGTGGCAGCCGGGGATCGACGCGCCCGCGGTGAAGGGTCGCGCCGATTCCGGGGACATCGAGATCGACCTGGTGGAACTGCTGCTCGACGCGTCGTCCCTGGCCCGCGACGTCGGCGTCGGGATCGCACTGTTCATCGACGAGATGCAGGACCTCGGCGCCGCGGACGTCTCCGCGGTGTGCGGGGCCTGCCACGAACTCAGCCAGGACGCGGCCCCACTGATCGTGGTCGGTGCCGGACTGCCGCACCTGCCCGCGGTGCTGTCGGCGTCCAAGAGCTACTCGGAGCGGTTGTTCAGCTACCACCGCATCGACCGGCTGGACCGGGTGTCCGCGGACCGGGCGCTGATCGCGCCCGCCGAACGCGAGGACGTGAAGTTCACAGACGAGGCGCTCGACGCGTTGTACGCCGCGGCCGACGGCTACCCCTATTTCGTCCAGGCGTACGGCAAGGCGACGTGGGACGTGGCCGCGGCGACACCCATCACGGAGGAGGACGTGCGGGTGGCGGAGCCGACCGCGGAGGAGGAACTGGCGGTCGGGTTCTTCGGTTCGCGATACGAGCGCGCGACGCCGGCCGAGCGGGAGTACATGCGCGCGATGGCCGACCTCTCCGGGGACGACGGCCCGGTCGCGACGGCGGCGATCGCGTCCGAACTGGGCCGCAAACCCGCGTCGCTGTCACCGGCGCGGGACGGGCTGATCAAGAAGGGTCTGATCTATTCGGCCGAGCGCGGGTCGATCGGATTTACCGTGCCGCACTTCGGGAAGTATCTGCGCGCGCAGCACGACTAGCGCAATCTAGCTCTCTCTACGGTTTTGCGTAGAAAGCCGAAGATTGTCCTGTCGAGTTCCGGACTGTTCCGGCCGCTGGCCCTCGCCCTCGTTCCGGCGCATCCTGGAAGGACGACGAAGGGATCAGCGATGTCGGACACTGTCGCCCGCAAGGTCATCGGTGCACACCTCCTCGACGGCCGGATGGAACCGGGCGAGGAGATCTCGATCCGGATCGATCAGACCCTCACCCAGGACGCCACCGGAACCCTGGTGATGCAGGAACTCGAGGCGCTCCACCTCGACCGCATCAAGACCGAGTTGAGCGTGCAGTACGTCGATCACAATCTGCTGCAGGCCGACGAGAAGAACGCCGAGGACCACGAGTTCCTCCGCACCGCCGCCCTGCGGTACGGGCTGTGGTTCTCGAAGCCGGGCAACGGCGTCTCCCATCCCACCCACATGCAGCGCTTCGGTGTCCCCGGCAAGACCATGGTCGGTTCCGACTCGCACACCCCGGCGGCGGGATCGCTGGGCATGCTCGCGATCGGCGTCGGTGGACTCGAGGTCGCCATGGCGATCGCGGGTCAACCCCTCCACCTCCGGATGCCCCAGGTCTGGGGTGTGGAGTTGACCGGCAGGCTCCCCGAGTGGAGTTCGGCGAAGGACGTCATCCTCGAGATGCTCCGTCGCCACGGCGTCAAGGGCGGGCTCAACAGGATCATCGAATACCACGGTGAGGGACTCGCGACGCTGACGGCGATGGATCGTCACGTAATCGCGAACATGGGCGCCGAACTGGGCGCCACGACGTCGATCTTTCCCTCGGACGACGCCGTCCGCGCGTTCCTGCGCTCCGAGGGCAGGGAAGACGATTTCGTGGAACTGCGCGCCGATGCAGGCGCGGAGTACGACGTGCACGAACAGCTCGACCTGTCGACGATCGAGCCGCTGATCGCGAAACCGTCGTCACCGGGCAACGTGGTACCCGTCCGGGACGTCGCCGGTGAGGACGTCAGCCAGGTGGTGATCGGGTCGTCCGCCAATCCCGGCCTGCGCGACTTCGCGATCGCTGCGGCCATGGTGTCGGGGCGGCAGACCGACCCGAGCGTGAGCTTCGACGTCAATCCGAGTTCGCGGGAGATCCTCTCCGACCTCACCAAGATGGGCGCCATGCTCGAACTCGTCGTGGCAGGCGCGCGCGTACATCAATCCGGATGCATGGGTTGTATCGGGATGGGACAGGCGCCGGCGACCGGCCGGAATTCTCTCCGGACGATGCCCCGCAATTTCCCCGGGCGTTCGGGCACCCACGATGATTCCGTGTGGCTGTGTTCACCCGAGACGGCTGCCGCATCGGCTCTCACCGGGGTGATCACCGACCCGCGGGACTGGGCAGAGGATGCCGGGATGCAGTACCCGGAGATCACGCTTCCGGATGAGGCCACCGTGAACACGGCCATGCTGGTGGCGCCGTTGCCGCGGGAGGAGGCTCGGCACGTCGAACTGGTGAAGGGCCCCAACATCTCGTCCCTGCCCGAGTTTCCGCCCCTGCCCGACCGCATCGAGGCTCCGGTGCTTCTGAAGGTCGGTGACAACATCTCCACCGACGAGATCTCTCCGGCCGGGGCCCGGGCCCTGCCGTTCCGCTCCAACATTCCCAAGCTGTCCCGGTTCACGTTCACCCAGGTCGACGAGACCTACCCGGCGCGCGCGGAGGAGACGGCGAGGACCACCGGGCATTTCATCGTCGGCGGCGACAACTACGGGCAGGGTTCCTCCCGTGAGCACGCCGCGATCACCCCGCGGTACCTCGGTCTGCATGCGGTGATCGCCACCTCGTTTGCCCGTATCCACTGGCAGAACCTCGCCAACTTCGGTGTGCTCGCACTCGAATTCGAAAACCCGGACGACTACGACACGATCCGGCAGGACGACGTGCTGGTCCTCGACGGAGTCAGGGAGGCCATTCGTTCCGGCCCCCGTCTGACCCTGCTCGACGCGACCCGTGACGTGGAGATCCCGGTGCGTCACCGGCTGTCTCCACGTCAGGTCGACGACGTGCTCGCGGGCGGATTGATTCCACAGCTCGCACGCAGGGAGTGATCAGCCGGCCGCCGTACACTCGGCGCCGATGAATGGAATGCACTCGTTGTGGGAGCGCGTGAGCGCCGTCAGCCCCGCGCCGGCTCCCTGGATCGTTCAGGTCACGGCGGTGGTGGCCGTGATACTCGTTCTCGAACCGCACGCCTGGCGGATCACCCGCAATGTCGTGACCATCGTGCACGAGGGTGCGCACCTGGTGGTCGCCCTGCTGTTCGGTCGCACGCTGAAGGGGGTGCGGTTGCACTCGGACACGTCGGGTGTGGCCATCTCGTCCGGTAAACCGACCGGGCTCGGCGTGGTCCTCATGACGTTCGCCGGCTACGAGGGTCCCGCCGTTCTGGGGCTCGGCGCGGCCTGGGTGCTGGGCACCCAGCATGCGATCGCGGTGCTGTGGATCGGTGTCGTGGCACTCGCGGCCATGCTCATCCTCGTCCGGAACCTGTACGGATTGTTCTCGCTCACGGTGGTCGGGGCGCTGCTGTTCGGGCTCGTGTGGTTCGGCACGCAGGACCAGCAGGTGGCGGCGGCCTATCTGATCACGCTGTTCATGCTCGTCGCCGCCCCGCGACCGGTCCTGGAACTGCAGCGTCAACGCGCCCGCGGCGCGGCCCCGGAGTCGGACGCGGATCAGCTGGCGCGGCTCACCCACGTTCCCGGCATCGTGTGGGTGGGGTTGTCCCTACTCGTCACTCTGGGCTGCCTCGTGCTGGGTGGCTGGTGGATTCTCCGTCCCGTCGGCGCCTGAATTCTCCGTCCCGTCGGCGGCTGAGACGCCGTCGAGATAGTCGGACAGGATCGGTCCGATGACGGCCAGCGCCTCCGGGTCGGTCATCTGCGCGTGCGGGCGGTCGACGGTGTGGGCGATCACGTCCCCGTCGATCCACGGCCGCCACGTCGCGCACGCGGCCGTGGGCTGGGAGCCGTCCCCGGCCGCGCCGAAGAACAGCAGGCTGCCGTCGAAGTGCCCGGGCGCGAAGTCGGCGGCGGTGTCGATGACGTCGACGTAGTCCTCGTACAACCGGGCCAGCTGCTCCGGACCCAGCTGTTCCGATGCGCCTTCCCCGAATTCCGCGAGCAGTTCCGGCAGCGTCGGTACCGGGGTGCCGCGTTCCGCCGACGCGTAGCTGTCGATCATCGCGAGCACACCGACGTCCTCGCCGCACGAGCGCAACTCGACCGCCATCGCGTGCGCGATCACGCCGCCCACCGAGTACCCGAGCAGGTGGTAAGGCCCCCGCGGCTGCACACGGCGGATCTCCTGCACGTAGCGCGCGGCGCGCTCCGTGATCGTCGTGAACCGGTCGCCGGCCGCCGTCACGGCGGGGGATTGCACACCCCAGACCGGGCGACCGGGGTGAAGATGCGCACTCAATCCCGAATAGCACCAGGCCAACCCGACTGCCGGATGGATGCAGAACAGCGGTTCCCGTCCGCCGTCCGGCCGCAGCGGCAACAGCACCTCGAGCGCCGCGGAGGCGTCGGAGGCGGCGGCGAAACTCGACGAGATCCGCGCGGCGATGCTCTCCGCGGTCGCGTCGGTGAAGAACCAGTCGAGGCGGATCTCGACGTGCGTCGAGGTGTGCAGCCGGGACGCCGCCCTGGTCGCGGACAACGAATTGCCGCCCAGCTCGAAGAAATTGTCGTCCAGCCCCACCAGTCCGGTGCCCAGCACGTCCGCGAACACCGCGGTGACCAGTTTCTCGGTGCGGGTCGTCGGGGGACGGAACCGCTGCGCCCGTGGCACACCCGGATCGGGGAGCGCGCGCCGGTCCAGCTTGCCGTGGGATGTCGACGGCAGTGCCTCCAGCACCACGATCTGGTTGGGCACCATGTACCGGGGCAGTCGCTGCGCCAGTTCCGCCGACACGGCACGGGTGTCCACGTCCGCGCCCGGACGCGGCACGACGTAGCCGACCAGTCGGGAACCCGTGGCAGGGGATTCGTAGACGGCCGCCGCGGACTGCGCGACGGCGGTGTTGCGGCGCAGCGCCGTCTCGATCTCCTCGAGTTCGACGCGTTGACCGCGGATCTTCACCTGGAGGTCCCGCCGGCCGAGGTATTCGATCGTGCCGTCGTGCCGGCGACTGACCACGTCGCCGGTCCGGTACATCCGCTGACCGGGCGGTCCCCACGGGTTGGCCGGGAACCGGGAGGCCGTCGTCCCCGGCTGCCCGAGATACCCGCGGGCCAACTGGGCGCCCGAGAGGTAGAGCTCACCGGGAACGCCGGCAGGCACCGGATGCAGCCGCGAATCCAGCACGAGCGCACCGACCCCGTCCTGCGGCACGCCGATCGGGACGGTCGTGCCGACACTGTCGACGACCGTGCGGGTCACCGCGACGGCCGTCTCGGTCGGGCCGTACTCGTTGTAGAGCACCGTGTCCGGGCACCGTGCGTGGAAACTGTGCGCGGTGCCCGGCGGCAGAACCTCGCCGCCGCAGGACACCTGCCGCAGTGACGTGAGATCCGCGTCGGGGATCGCGAGGATCTCGGCCAGCATCAGCGGAAGGAAGTATCCGGCGGTCACCCGGTGCCGTCCGATCAGCTCGGCGAGATGCCGGGGGTCGCGGTGGCCGTCCGGGCGGGCGATCACCAGCCGCGCACCGGCGATCAGCGGCCACCAGAATTCGCGGACCGAGGCGTCGAACGTGTACTGCAGCTTGAGCATCACCGTGTCGCCGGCGCCGAGCGGGTCCGTGTCCTGCCGCCACTTCAGGAAGCTCACGACGGCGGCATGGGTCACGACGACCCCCTTGGGGGTGCCCGTCGATCCCGACGTGTGGATCACGTACGCGGGGTTCTGCGCTCTCAGGGGAGCGGTCCGATCGAGATCGGAGACCGGCGACGGATCGAGCGCGGACAGGTCCACCCGGTCGACGACGACGAGCCGTGTCTCCGCGGGCAGAACGTCGGCGAGGTCGAACCGATCGCGTTCGGTGGTGAGGACGACCCGCGCGTCCGAGGCGCGGATGATCTGGGCGTTGCGCTGTGCGGGCTGGTCGGGGTCGATCGGCACGTACGCCGCGCCCGCCTTCGCGACGGCATACATTCCGACGAGGAGGTCGACGGAGCGGCGAATCGCCAAACCCACCAGAGACTCCGGGCCGACACGAGCGGCGATGAGGTGGCGGGCCAGCCGATTGATCTGACGGTCGAGTTCACCGTAGGTGAGGACGCGGTCGCCGGCGACGACCGCTTCGGCGTCCGGCGACGTGGCGACGTGCAGCTCGAACAGATCGACGAGGGTTTCACCGGAGGACGGTATTGCGACGGGGACATCCGGGTCCGGATCGACGAGGGCGAGGTCGCCGACAGCCCGATGCGGCTGCGCGACAGCCTCGCTCAACGTCCGGAGGAAACGTTCCCCGAGGTCCACGACCGTGTGATGGTCGAACAGGTCGGTGGCGTAGGTGAACACGGCCGTGCGCCGGGTGCGTTCCGTCGATGGGCGGGGATCCGCGGTCACGGTGAGTTGCAGGTCGAATCGGGCCGACCGGGTGGGGGGAGTGGTCGCCGACACCCGCAGTCCGGGCAGGGTGAGCGGGGTGTGGTCGAGGTTCTGGAACGCCAGGGCCACCTGGAACAGCGGATTGCGGGCGCGGGAGCGGGTGGGATCGAGCGCCTCGACCACGGTCTCGAACGGGACGGTGGAGTGCGCGAATGCGTCGAGGTCGTCCTCCCGCACCCGGCCCAGCAGGTCCGCGAAGCTTTCCGCGGGCCTCACCTCGGTGCGCAGGACCAGGTTGTTGACGAACATGCCCACCAGTTCGTCGAGCGCCTGATCCCCGCGTCCCGCGACGGGTGTGCCGATCACGATGTCCGTGGACCCGCTCAGCTTCGCGAGCAGCACGGCGAACACGGCGTGCACCACCATGAACGGGGTGACGGCGCACGTCGACGCGGTGTGCTCGACCGCGCGGTACAGGGCGTCGTCGAGCCCGAATTCGACGGTGCCGCCGTGGTGCGACGCGATGGCCGGATGCGGACGGTCGGTGGGCAGCGACAACTGTTCCGGCGCACCGGACAACGTGCCCTTCCAGTACGACAGTTCCCGCGCCGCGACGGACTGCGGATCGTCGCGATCGCCCAGCACTTCGTGCTGCCACAGGGTGTAGTCCGTGTACTGGACGGGCAGTGCGGCCCACCGCGGCGCCGCGCCCGCGACCCGCGCCTCGTAGGCGGTCATCAGATCGCGGACGAGCAGCGGCACCGAGAACCCGTCCGCGCTGATGTGATGGACCATGACGGCGAGCACCCACTCGTCGGCGGCGAGGGCGAACAGCCGGGCGCGGATCGGCGGTTCGGCGCCCAGAGTGAAACCCTGCGACGCGAACGTCGTGACCCGCGCGGTGACGTCGCCCCGGGCCACGGGTATCGGCCGGAGGGACGGGGTGGCCCGCGACACCGGGATCAACTGCTGGTACGCGACGCCATCGCTGTCCGGGTACAGGGTGCGCAGCGGTTCGTGCCTGCCGACCACATCGGCCACGGCCGCGGTGAGGGCGGCGACGTCGAGTGTTCCGTCGAGTCGCAGCGCCATCGGGATGTTGTATTCGGGAGAGCCGGGGGCGAGGCGGGCGAGGAACCACAGTCGTTGCTGCGCAGGCGACAGCGGCACCCGGCGCGGGCGCGGGCGCACGGTCAGGGCGACGTGCGCCCCGCCGTCGGTCTGCTCGGTGACGGCCGCCGCGAGTGCGGAGATGGTCGGGGTGTCGAACACCGCGCGCACCGGCACCGACGTCTCCAGCGCGGCACCGATCCGGGACACCGCGCGCGTCGCGGACAGCGACGTGCCACCGAGCGCGAAGAAGTTTTCTTCGCGTCCCACCAGGTCGAGTCCGAGGACCTCCGCGAACGCTGTCGCCACCACTCGCTCCGCGGGTGTGTGCGGGACCTCGAAGTCGGCCGACGCCGGAACGGGGTCGGGCAGTGCCGAGCGGTCGAGTTTCCCGTTGACGGTAAGCGGCACGGCGTCCAGCACGACGACGATCGCGGGTACCAGCGGTGCGGGCAGTCGGGTCGACGCGTAGCGGATCAGCTGATCCGGATCGACCGTCTCGCCCCGCTCCGGGAGTACGTACGACACGAGTGCGTCGACACCGTCGCGCAGTTCACGCACATCCGTCGCCGCGAACCGCACGTCCGAATGCGTGAGAAGGGTCGCGTCGATCTCGCCGAGTTCGATTCGCACACCCCGCAGTTCGATCTGCGCGTCGTTGCGGTACAGATACTCGATCGACCCGTCGCGGCACCACCGGCCCACGTCTCCCGTCCGGTACATCCGTTCCCCGGCGCCGCCGAACGGGCAGGCGACGAACCGTGCGGCGGTGAGCGCGGCCCTGCGATGGTAGCCGCGCGCGACGCCCGGACCGCAGATGTAGAGTTCGCCGGCCACTCCCGTCGGAACCGGATGCAGACGCGCATCCAGCAGGAGTACCGCGGCGCCGCGGACCGGCCGGCCGATGGTCACCGGCTGATCGGCCACCAAGGGGTCGCTGATGGTCGTCATCACCGTCGTCTCGGTCGGGCCGTAGCCGTTGAACAGCGACACATGCCTGTGCGGTGCCCAGGCTTTCACGAGTTCCGGCGGGCACGGTTCGCCGCCCACCACGACCACCTGCAGGTCGTGCAGGCCGCGGGGGTCGACCGTCGCCAGAACCGTCGGTGTGGTGAACACGTGGCTGACCCGCTCGCCGGCCAGCACCTCGGTGAGCGGATCGTCGCCCTGCACCGTCGGAGGGGTGAGCACCATGCACGCGCCCGCACCGAGCGCGAGCAGAATCTCGAGCACCGCGCCGTCGAAGCCGGGGGACGACGCGTGCAGTGTCCGCGAGGCCGCGGTCACCGCGTAGCGCTCCCGCTGTTCCGCCGTGAAATCGGCGAGACCGGTGTGAGTTACCGTCACACCCTTGGGTTTCCCCGTCGAACCGGACGTGTAGATCACGTACGCCGGGTGCTGCACCTCCAGCGGCCGCGTGCGTTCGGCGTCGGTGATCGGGGCCGAGGAGTAACCGCGACTTTCGGTGCGGACGTCCGGGGCGTCGAGCAGCAGCCAGTCCGCCCCGTCCGGCAGCGCCTCGCGGTCCGCGACGGTGGTCAGCCCGAGCGCGGCGCCGGAGTCGCCCAACAGGTACTCGACCCGCGCGGCGGGGTAGTTCGGGTCCACGGGCACGAACGCGGCACCGGTCTTCGCGACGGCCCACACCGAGACGACGGACAGCGCCGAGCGCGGCAGCGCGAGAGCGACGATCGTCTCGGGGCCCGCCCCGCGCCGCATCAGCGCGCGGGCGAGGCGATTCGACGCGGCGTCGAGTTCGCGGTACGTCATGGTCCGGCCATCCGCCGTCAGTGCCGGACCCTCCGGATTCCGTTCGGCGGCTACCGACATCAGGTCGGGCAGCGTCCGCTTCGGCAACGACGGCGCACCGGCGTGCCGGGCCGACCCCTCCGCACCGCCCCGGAGGTCGATGTCGCCGATTACCACGCGCGGATGGGCGAGTGCGGTGTGGAGCACCCGGCGGAACCGGTCCGCGAACCCGGCGATGGTGGCCTCGTCGAACAGGTCGGTGGCGTAGGTGAAGACGCACGAGAGGGGCCCGGGGTCACCCCGATCGTCGAGTGATTCGGAGATGGTGAGCTGGAGGTCGAATTTCGCCGTGTGCGTCTCGATCTCGATGACGGTGGCGGACACCTCCGGCAGATCGACCACGACGGGTGCGGTGTTGTGATAGGCGAGCGCCAACTGGAACAGCGGATTGCGGCCACGCGACCGCTCCGGCGCGACCGCCTCCACGATCTCCTCGAACGAGACGTCCGAGTGCGAGTACGCGGCGAGGTCGACGTCCCGCACGCGGGCGAGAGTGCCGGCGAACGTGTCGTGAAGGGCGAGGTCTGTCCGCAACACCAGTGTGTTGACGAACATCCCGACGAGGTCGTCGAGTGCACGCGGCCCGCGTCCCGCGATCGGAGTGCCGACGACGATGTCCGCGGTGCCGCCGAGTCTGGCCGCGAGGACGGCCAGCGCCGCGTGCACCACCATGAACGGAGTGGCGTCGTGGGTGCGCGCGAGGGCACGAATCCGCCGGTGCGTGTCCGCGTCGAGGGTGAACGCGACGTCGGCGCCGCGGTGCGTCGCGACCGGCGGTCGGGCGCGGTCGAACGGCAGGGTCAGCAGTTCGGGCATCCCGGACAGGGTCTGCCTCCAGTACGCCAGACTCGGCTGCCCGTCCCGCAGTTCACGCTGCCAGAGGGCGTAGTCGGCGTACCGGACCGGCAGTGGCGTCCACACCGGCGTACCGCCCTGCGCCCGCGCGCGGTACGCCGTCATCACGTCCCGGGCGAGCGGTCCCAGCGAGAACCCGTCGGCACTGATGTGATGGACGACCAGGGCGAGCACCCACTCGCCGGTGCCGACCGCGAGAAGTTCGGCGCGTACCGAGGGTTCGGCGGTGACGTCGAATCCCGCCGACAGCAGTTCCCGTACCCGGCCCGCGGGATTCGCGGTCTCCCGGACCGTGCACGGCGGCACGGCGCTCGCGGGGAGCACGTGCTGGCACGGGATCCCGTCGTGCTCGGGGTAGACGGTGCGCAGGGGTTCGTGGCGGTCGATCACGTCACGCACCGCCGCACACAGTGCAGCTTCGTCGAGCGTCCCGGTGAGGCGGAGGACGACGGGAATGCTGTCGGTGGCCAAGC
Organism: Rhodococcus sp. T7; assembly: GCF_009872365.1. Lineage (NCBI taxonomy): Bacteria > Bacillati > Actinomycetota > Actinomycetes > Mycobacteriales > Nocardiaceae > Rhodococcus > Rhodococcus sp. T7. The sequence goes on along the minus strand of NZ_WXYH01000008.1, from coordinate 15,092 downwards.
GTCCGTCGAGCCGGTTCAGGAACCACAGGCGTTGCTGGGCGAGGGACAGCGGCACGTGGACGGCCGGGGCACGGGCGACCAGCGGCGCCTGCTCGGTCTCGAGGGCGCGGTCCGCGAGATACGCCGACAGTTCCGCGACCGTGGGGTGGTCGAACAGTGCGCGGAGTTCGACGGTGGTTCCCAGCGACGCTCCGACACGGGCGGCGGCCTGCGCGGCGGTCAGCGAGTTGCCTCCGGCGGCGAAGAAGTTGTCGTACCGTCCCACGGACGCGGTGCCGGTCACCTCCGCGAACACGAACGCGATCACGTCCTCGGTGGGGGTGACGGGCGGATCGGACGCAGGCCTCGCGGGCACCGGCTCCGGCAGGGCCGCGCGATCCAGTTTTCCGCTAGACGTGACGGGCAGTTCGGGGAGCGAGACGAAAACGGAGGGGATCATGTAGGCCGGGAGCAGTCCGGCGAGACGGTCGGCGATCCGCCGCTCGTCCGGCGCATCGCCTGCGGTCACGATGTAGGCGATCAGCCGGTCGCCGGCGTCCCGGTCGCGGTGCACCGTGACCGCCGCCTGGGTCACGGCCGGGTCGGACGTCAACGCGGTTTCGATCTCGCCGGGTTCGATGCGCTGGCCGCGGAGTTTGATCTGGAAGTCGCTGCGCTCCAGATATTCGAGCCCGCCCGCCTCGTTCCATCGCACCACATCGCCGGTGCGATACATCCGCCCGCCCGTGCCACCGAACGGGTCGGCGACGAAGCGTTCGGCGGTCAAGTCGGGACGTCCGGCGTACCCGCGCGCCAGGTAGGCCCCGGCGACGTACAACTCGCCCCGCGTCCCGACGGGCACCGGTCGCAGCCGGCGGTCGAGCACATACGTACGTATGTTGTGGATGGGACCGCCGAGGGAGATCGCCGTGCCGATCTCGTTGCCGTCGACCGACTCCGACGTGGCCGCCGCCGCTTCGCACGGGCCGTACCAGTTGTACAGCGCAGCGGCACTGCATTCCGCGAATCGTGTTGCCGTGGCAGCGGGCAGCGACTCGCCCGCCGAATACACGCGACGCACAGTCGGGGGCACCTGCGGCCCGCAGTGCTCGAGGAAGGCGTCGAGCATCGACGGAACGACGTGGAGCGTCGTGATCGACTGCTGCGCGACGGTCCGCGCGAGATAGCCGGGGTCCTGGTGTCCGCCGGGCTCGGCGATCACCACCCGTGCTCCGGTGTGCAAGGGCCAGAACAGTTCCCATGCGGAAATGTCGAATGTGAGCGGGGTCTTGTGCAGCACCGCATCGGTACCGTCGAGCGGCGTCAGCGTCTGCGCCCACCGGAACTGGTTGACCATCATCTCGTGGGTCACCGTGACGCCCTTGGGTCGTCCCGTGGAACCGGAGGTGTAGATGACGTACGCGGCGTTCGCCGGGCGCAGTGGTGTGCGTCTCTCCGAATCCGAGATCGGGTGGGGGTCGTATCGCGCGACGTCCAGCCGGTCGAGATCCACGACAGCGACTCCGTCCGGGACCGTGCCGTTCCCGGCACCGGACGTGAGAACCAGTGCTGCCGAGCCGAGCACGAAGGCGGTGCGTTCGAGCGGGTGCCCGGGATCCACGGGCAGATAGGCGCCGCCGGCCTTCAGCACCGCGTGCAGCGCGACGAGAAGCCGAATCGAACGTGGAATTGCCACTCCGACAACGCTTTCCGGTCCGACGCCACTCGCCACGAGATACCGGGCCAGCCGGTTCACCCGTGCGTCGAACTCCGCGTACGTCACCCGATCCGCGCCGAACACCACCGCCACGGAGTCGGGCGAGCGCCCGACCTGTGCGTCGAACAGGTCCACCAGGGTGGCCGAGGGCACCGGTGCGTCCGTTGCGTTCCAGGCGCGCAGCACCCGCTCCCGCTCCGCCGCGTCGAGGAGGTCGAGACTCCCGACGGCGACGTGCGGATCCCTGCCGATGTAGTCGAGCACGCGGCCGACTCGCGCGAGCAGGGCCTCACCGTCGTACCGGTGTGACCGGCACTTCGCCGTCAGCCGCAGGGTCGGGGCCGCCGTCACCGCGAGTGTCACGGCGTAGTGCGAGGCGTCGTGTGCGCGAACGCCGTCCAGGATCAGACCGTCCGTGGGCTCCGGCAGCGCGGTGCGGTCCACGGGGTACGACTCGAACGCGACCAGCGTGTCGAACAGCGGCGCCACCCCGACCGCCCGCTGGATGTCTGCGAGGCCCAGCCAGTGGTGTTCGAGGAGGTGAACCTGCTCGGCCTGCAGGCGGGTGAGCAGCGCGGCGACGTCGATACCGGGGTCGAGGGGGATCCGCACGGGGACGGTGTTGACGAACAATCCCACCGCGCCCTCCACGCCGGCGAGTTCCGGCGGCCTGCCGGAGACGGCCTCCCCGACCACGACGTCGTCGTTGTCGGTCGCCTGCCCGAGGACGATTCCCCAGGCCGCCTGGACGACGGTGCTCAGCGTGACTCCGAGTTCGCTCGCGCGGACCGTCAGCCTCCGGGTGTCCGCCTCGCTCAGTTCCAATATTGACTCGGACGTGGTCGGGGTATCGTCCGCCGGGGCGGCGGGCTCGGTGACGCCGTCGAGCGCCGCGGCCCACGCCCGCGCCGAGGCGTCGGTGTCCCGCGCCGCCAGCCACTCCAGGAAGTCGCGATAGGGGCTCGAATCCGGTGACTCGGTGCGGGCGTCACCGCGCCGGTAGGCGGTGAAGAGTTCGCGCACCAGCAGCGGCATGGACCAGCCGTCCAGCACGATGTGGTGGGCTGTGATCGCGAGTTCGGCACGGTCCGGCCCCCGCGACAGCAGGGTGAACCGGATCAGCGGTGGGGCCGACGGGTCGAAGCGGGTGGTGCGGTCGTCGAGCAGAATCTGCTCGGCGCCGGTGCCCGTGACGTCGATGTGCCGCCACCGCAGCGGCACATCGCCGAGTACGAGTTGCACCGGGACGCCGCGACTGTCGCGCACGAACGCGGTGCGCAGGTTCGCGTGCCCCGCGAGGACCGCGCCGCACGCGCTTCGGAGCCGCGCCGGGTCGAGGTGCCCGGACAGGGTCAGGATTACCTGCATCGCATACGGATCGGCCTCCTCGCCGGTGAGCGTCGCGTGGAACAGCAACCCCGACTGCAACGGTGTCAGCGGCCACACGTCGAGCAGACCCGGACGGTCGCGTTCCCACTCCTCGATGTCTTCGCGGTCCACGGCGACCAGCGGCAGATCGGACGGAGTGAGCCCACTCGTGTGCGGAGAACGCGCCACCGCGGCGAGGGTTGCCAGCGACTGCTCCCACAGATCGGCCAGAGCCTGCACGGCCTCGGCCGCAATCGCACCCGTCGGGAACGCGAACGTGGCGTCGAGGACGCCGTGACTGGTGAACGCGGTGATGTCGATCAGCGCGGTGACCGGCATCGACGGTTCGGCGGAGGAGAACATGGCGGTGCCGTCCCGCACCGGCCGCCAATCACGTTCGGAATCAGCGGAATCGAGCCGCCCGAGGTAATTGAACGCGATCTGCCCGGCCTCGTCCCCGGGACGCCGCAGCAGGCCGTAGCCGACGCCCTTGTCGGGCACCGCACGCAACTGTTCCTTGACCACCGTGATGGCGGTGCCGGCGTCGTCGAGGTCGAGGTCCCCCAGGTCGAGGCGGATCGGAAAAATACTGGTGAACCACCCGACGGTGCGGGAGAGATCGGCACCGGGCAGCACCGCTTCCTCGCGGCCGTGACCCTCGAGCCGGATCAGCGGCACCGTGGCCGGTCGTCCGCGGCGGCGTTGCCACTGCGCGAGAGCGAGGGCGAGGGCGGTGAGCAGTACATCGTTGACCTTGCAGCGGAAGGCGGCCGGAAGGTCGGTGAGGAGCGAGTGCGTTGCGGATGTTCTCGTATGAATCCGGTCCACCGTCGAATTCACGTCACGCTGCGGGTCGAGCGGCCGGGTGCCGAGCGGCCGATCCTCGACCGACGTCATCGCACGCCAGAACGACAGTTCGGACCTGCGGTCCGGGCACTGCGCCTCCTCTGCCAGTCCGTGCGACCACCGGCGCAGGGACGTGCCGACCGGCGGAAGGCTGGGCGACGCGCCCGCTTCGAGTTGCCCCCACGCCGCGGCGAGGTCGCCGATCAGGATCCGCCACGACACCCCGTCGATCACCAGGTGATGCGCGACGACGAGCAGTCGCCCACGGCGGGTGGCGTCCTCCGGTCCGGGATCGAGCCAGACGCACTGGATCATCACGCCGGCAACCGGATTCAACCTCCGAACTGCCGCCTCGTGCTCGTCCCGCGCAAGCTGCGTCGGGTCCGCGTCGGCGGGCAGCGCGATCCGTGTGATCGTGCCGTCCGGCAGCGGTGCGCCGGCCGGACTCACCGTGAGGAACGCCGTCCTGTCGGAGCGGCGTCCGAGGCGTGCACGCAGCGCGTCGTGCCGATCGACGACGGCCCCGATCACCGTGTGCAGTTTCTGCGCGTCCACGCCCCGTGGCAGTTCCACCACCACAGCCTGTGCGTACCGGTCGATTGCCTCGACGCGGTCGAAGAGGAACCGGGTGGCCGGGGTGAGTGGCATCTCGCCGATCCCGCCGCCGGGGAGTTCCTCGAGGGCCGGTCTGCTCGGATCGGCGGCGACCACGCCGAGCCGGGACACCGTCCGCTGCTCGAACACGTCGCGCGGGGTGAACGTCATTCCGGCGCTCCGCGCGCGGGCGGCCAGTTGGATCGCCATGATGCTGTCGCCGCCGAGCGCGAAGAACGACTCGTCCACACCGAAATCGGCGGTCCCGAGGATGTCGGCGTAGAGGGCGTGGAGCGTCCGTTCCCGGTCACTGTCGGGGGCGACCCTGGTGGACGACCGGGCGCGGGGCTCGGGAAGGGCAGCGCGATCCAGCTTGCCGGACGGGGTCAGCGGAAGGTGGGGGAGCACGACGACGTCGGCAGGCACGAGATGCGGGGGCAGTTCGGCGGTGAGGAACGACAGCAACTCCCGCTCCGTCACGGCGTCGGCGCCCACGTACGAGACGAGCTGATCGCCGGTGGCCTGCGAGCGAATCACGGTGACGGCGAACCGAACCGCCGGATGCAGGCGGAGCGTGGTGTCGATCTCCCCGGGCTCCACGCGCAGGCCGCGCAGGTTCACCTGCTCGTCGCTGCGGCCGAGGTACTCGAGTTCGTGGTCGCGGGTCCAGCGGACCGTGTCGCCGGTGCGGTACATGCGGGTACCCGGTGGTCCGTACGGATCGGCGACGAACCGTTCCGACGTCTGCCGGGCCCTGCGGTGATACCCGCGGGCCAGGGCCACCCCCGCGACGTACAGTTCGCCGGCCACGCCGACGGGGACCGGGCGGAGCCGGTGGTCGAGGACCACCACCCTCGTGCCGTCGATCGGCCGGCCGATGGTGACCGGTGCGGAGTCGCGGAGGGGGTCGCTGACGGTCGCCATGACGGTGGTTTCCGCCGGACCGTACGCGTCGATCATCCGGCACCGGGACGTCCACCGCGACAACAGTTCCGCTGGGCACGCCTCGCCGGCGACGACCAGGATGCGCAGACCTGCGACGCCGCTGGGCTCCATCGATGCCAGCACCGACGGGGTGAGCACCGCATGGGTGACGGTTTCGGTGGTCATCAGCTGCGCCAGCGGGGATCCGCCGTAGGTTTCACGTGGGGTAATGACCAGTGCGGCGCCGGAACCGAAGGCCATCAGCATCTCGAAGACGGAGGCATCGAAACTCGGCGACGCGACGTGCAGAACCCTCGCCGACCCGTCGAGGTGGAGTCGGGTGCGTTGCGCGGAGACAAGATTCGCGATCCCACGGTGCGTGACCACCACCCCCTTGGGGGTCCCGGTCGAGCCGGACGTGTAGATGAGATACGCGGCGTCGTCGAGTCGCGTTGCCGGCGTGCGGAAATCGGGGCTTCCGGCACGGGCAGCTTCACCCAGCGGCAGCCACTCGGTGCCGTCCGGCAACGTGGCCGCGAACTCCGCGGAGGTCAACCCGATCGCCGCGCGGGAGTCGTCGAGCATGTGCCGGACACGCCGCGCCGGGTACGTCGGGTCCACCGGCACGAATGCGGCACCTGTCTTCGCGACGGCCCAGACCGCGCAGAGATAGTCGAAGGACCGTGGGAACGCCAGTGCCACCACGTCGCCGGACCCGACGCCGGACCGTGCCAGCGTCGCCGCGATCCGATCCGACCACTCGTCGAGTTCCCGGTAGCTGACCTCCCGGCCGGCGTGGACGACGGCCGTCGCGTCCGGGGCCCGGACGGCAGCTGTGCGGAACACGTCGGCGAGCGTGACCGGCGCACTGCCCGGCGGTCCGGGGCAGGGGACCAGCGCCGCGGTTTCGTTCTCTGTGAGGATAGGAACGTCACCGATCGGGTGCGCGGTCTCGGCGTCGAGGAAGCGCTGGAAGTACCGCAGGAATCGCACATGGTGACCGTCCAGCTCGTCCTGCGAATACAGTCGCGGGTTCGCCTTGAAGTCCAGGTGCACGCGTCCGTGGGGACCGGAGCGGTACAGGTTCACCAGCAAATCTTCGATCGGACCCGAAGACAGCACGTGCAATTGACTCCGCAGGGAACCGAGTTCGAGTTCCTCCGGGAACAGCATGATGTTGACGGCGGGGCCTAACAGTCGCGGCCCGGACAGCGTGTCTCCCAGATCGGCGCGGATGTCCTCGTGCCGGTACCGCTGATGCCGCAGGGCGCCGGACATCACGAGACGCGTGCGGGACACCAGATCGCCGACGGTTGCCGTCCCCGCACCCGGGATCCGCAGCGGCACAATATTGGACACCATTCCGCCGGACCGGCGCAGCGCCGCCGTCGTGCGAGCCGACACCGGGAGGCTGAGCGTGACGTCGTCCTCGCCGGTCATGCGCGCCAGAAAGCCGGCGACCGCGCAGACCGTGAGCGTCGCAGGGTTGACCCCGTGCGCCGCCGCGCATTTCTCCAGCCGATCGACCAGTTCGGTGGACAACAGGCCGCTGACGTCCCGGGAACCGGCGGCCGCAGGCGCAAACCCGCGCGCGAGAGTGCTCGGATGGGTGACGCCACGCATCGTGTCGGTCCAGTACTCCCGGTCGGCGTCGCGGCGGGCCGAGTCGCGGTAGTCGATCTCGAGGTCGTGAATGCGTCGCAGGCCGAGGGTCCTGCTCGCGGGCGGCGGAAGTCCGTGCACCGCGGCCGTGTAGAGCGCGGCGATCCGGTAGACCAGCGTGATCGACCCGAAACCGTCCATCGCGACGTGGTGCGCGCGCGAATACCAGAAGTAGTGGCCCGGCCCGACGTGGAGAACGAACGAGACCGTCAGACGGTCGCGCCGGACGTCGATCGGTTCGGCGGACTCGGCGCGCATCCACGCGTGCGCCGACGTCTCGGGGTCGGGAGCGTCCCGGAAGTCGACGTAGCCGACGGTCGCGTCGAGGCTCGGGTCCACCCATTGCCGCGGTTGCCCGTCGACCTCGGTGATCCGCAGGAAGAACGACTCGAACTCGGCGGCAGCGCGAGCACACGCAGACGCGAGAGCGCTACGGTTCAGCGCGCCACGGATGTCGACGTACTGGGCGACCGACACGGGAACGGCAGGGTCGACGCGCTGCGCGAGCCACATCCCCATCTGTGCGGGCGACAGCGGATAGGCGCGCGCCGACGAGTCTCCGGGACCAACCGGGGTCGGTGAACTCATCGCTGACTTCTCTCACGCATCCGTCCCCGCACGACGCTGCTCGCTGGGGTGCCTCCATTCAGGAGTCTGCCCCAGTTTTCTAGGAGATTGCTTAGAAACGTCTAGATAGTGCTACTTCCGGTTGCAGTTGTGCGATCACGCCAAATCGTCCTCACCGCCTGCAGCGACTTTCTGCAGGCCACGGTAGGCGCCTTGCGGCGTCTGCCGGCCTGCGACGACCGCCTCGACCTCCGCGGCGATGGGCATGTCGACGTTGTAGTCGCGGGCCAACTCCATCACGGTGGGGGCGGTCTTGACGCCCTCGGCCACCTGCCCCAGCTTGGCGACGGCCTCCTCGACGGTCATGCCGCGGGCAATGAATTCGCCCACCCGCCGGTTGCGGGAACTCGGGGCCATACATGTGGCGATCAGGTCTCCGACCCCGGTGAGCCCGGCGAACGTCCGCGGGTTCGCGCCCATCGCCTCGCCCAGCCGGGTCATCTCGGCCAGCCCGCGTGCGAGGACCATCGCGCGGGTGTTGTCCCCGACGTCCAGTCCGTCGGCCATCCCCGAGGCGATGGCCACGATGTTCTTCAGCACGCCGCCGAGTTCGCAGCCCAGCACATCGGTGTTCCGGTACACGCGGAACACCGCCGACGCGAACAACGGCTGCAACGCGGTGGCGACCCGGACGTCCTGGGTGGCGACGACCGACGCCGCGGCAAGCCCGTCGACGATCTCCCGCGCAATGTTGGGGCCCGCGAGGAGCCCGACCGGATGCCCCGGCAAGCATTCGGCAATCACCTCGGTGGGCCGCAACCGTGTTCCCGGCTCGAGCCCCTTCGCCAGCGACAGCACCGGCACCCACGCCCGCACCTCGTTGGCGATCTGAGTAAGCGTGCTGCGGACCGCGTGCGACGGTACCCCGACCACGAGAACGTCGGCTGCCTGCGCCGCTTCCACCAGGTCGGCCGTCGAGCGCATGGAGTCGGGGAGTGCCCGCTCGCCGAGATAACGGGAATTGCGATGCTCGGTGTTGATCTCGTCCGCAGTATCCGAATTCCGCGCCCACAGCAGGGTCGGCGTGTTGTGGGCGGCGAGACCGGCCACCGTCGTTCCCCACGAACCGGCGCCGAGCACGACGACGCGTACCGGCCGGGCCATTACCGATCACTCATCGAGTTGATGCTGTCCATGATCTCAAGCGTGGCATTTGTGAGGCGTTCACGAAGCTGATTCGGCAAGTCCCGGCGGCGGCTGCCACCGGGAGGTTGACGTCTTCGGTCAGGGGGTGTTCGGCCCGGGCAGCGCGTAGCCGAGTTTGTGTAGGGCCCTGCGGAACTTCGGTTCGTGTTCGAGGGGGACCGCGAGGTGGCGGTCGCCGATCGGACGGCACAGTGTGCGGAGTGCGCGGTCACGGGTGATGAGCGCGGCGAGTGCGGAATCGGTGCATTCGATCACCCGGGCGTGGCCGTGGTCGGTGAGCTGGCTGGCTCGGCGGGTGACGTCGTCGACGACGGTCCTCAGTGTGCCGGGCAGCTCATGGTCGGTGCGCCGGGCGAGGAAGGTGGTGAGGTCCTCGAGGTGGCGACCACCATCGATCGCGGACAGCAGGCTCGCGGCGGAGACGGTCCAGACCCGGTCCGCGGTGTGCTCCGCGTATGCGGACAGCAGCAGCTGATCGGCGGGGGACAAGGTTCCGGTGACGACGATGTCGAGGTTGGGCAGGACTTTCAGAACCCGGGCTGGCGGGTTGTCGGCGGGCGGTTGATAGGTGTCGGTCAGGCCCAGGGTGTAGCAGCCCAGGGTGGTGAGCCGGATCGCCTGCAGTCCGTCATATCTGCTCAGCGCGTCCAGGTTGTCACCGCCCCAAATGTCGTGGAAGTCCGACCGTGCGCCGCTGGGGTGGCGGTAGTCGAGGTCGAGCAGCCCCAGTGTGCCGGCGTACTCGAACAGCACGGCCATCGTGTAGCGGCCCTCGAGGATCTCCCACCGGTGGTAACCGTCGTAGCCGAGACTGCCGTAATGCGGGTCGACGAGATAGAGCTTCCACAGCGCGCGCTCGCTGCGGGCGACGTTGGGGCTCATGCCTTTCCGTCGCATTGTCGTGAACATCGAATCCATGCCGATCCACTCGTCGGGTGGGCAGCCGGCCAATGCCGCAGCGACGGTCTGTCGGCGGGTCCTGGCCGAGGTGAGGACATTGTGTGCACGCTGACCCTTGATCTGCTCGATCCTGCTGAACTCGTCGATCACAGCGCGGGTGAGCCAGCGCCGCCACAGTTGGGAGATGACCTCGGCCGCCGGCCGACTCAGGGCGGTACGGCCCTTCGGGGTCAGCCGCAGGCGCCCGCCCTCGATTGTGGCGAGCCCACCGGCCTGGATGATCAGCGGCCACGCGAACGACGCGATCGGGTCGTCGGGGTAGAAGTCGCCGTGCGCGAGCTGTGAGCCCACGGCGGCGACCGTCGCCGCGGAGGGGCGGTGGGTCTTGTCGCTGCACCGCAGTTCACCGGCCGCGCACAGCTGCAACACCGTGTGCAGATTCGACATCGCCTCCTGCTCGGTCACTCGTATCCGGTGCTCCCCGGTCGTGCTCGGGAGTGCGGTGTCGCCTGTGTTCACGCTCGTGTCCTCACCTATCTCAGCCAGTGGCGGTATGCCTCGATCCACTCGGCACCGTCGGGTGGTGGTGCCGGCAAGGGCAGGTCGAGGATTCGGATACGCTGTCGCGACCGGCCGCGGGTACAGATCACAACGATGTGGTCGTCGGTCAGGTCGATGCCGGACACGGTGACCTGGGCACCGAGCACACGGGTGTGGAACGGCACGTCGAGGTGCTCGTCGAGCATGGTGTAGAAGCCGGTGACGCACTCGCTGTCGTTGTAGCAGTCGACCGTGGCCTCCGCGACCATGGCCTCCAGCGCGCCGCGGTTGGGTGATCTCACGGCGACGAGGATAGCCCGAAGCGCTGGCGAGAGGGGCCCGGCCTGGGCCGCAAGTGCAAGGCGTGCCATCGCGGCAAGGCCGACTTCCCGCTCGCCGAACATGACGGGTGGCGGTAAGGACGGCGTTCCGCCCACGGACAGTGCGCGGCACCTACCCAACGAAAATGTTGGGTAGCATAGGTACATGGCAAGCGCGAGGACACGTGAGACGTCAGCGAAGGCGGCTGCGACGAAGAAGGCCGCGGAGCGTACGGCGCGGACCATTGGCCACGCGGGCAGCGCACCCCGGGCGGCGGATGATCCGTTGTCCGCGGAGCGGGTGCGGTACCTGACCGGTGAGTTCGGTGGCGCGCAACTCGCGGCGATCGTGGGGGTGAACCGGTCCCAGCCCTCTCGGTGGATCAAGGGCCAGGAGAGACCGGGGCCGGGAGCGGCGCCTCTGTTGATCGACCTCGAGCATGTGCTGGCACGTGCTCGTTTGGTGTGGGGTGAGACGGCGGCCCGGACCTGGCTCGAAAGCGCGAACACGTACCTCGACGGGGCGCGGCCGCTCGAGGTGCTGCAGCTGTCGGGGCCCGCACCGGTGCTCGAAGCGTTGGACGCGGAGGCCTGGGGCGGGGCCGCCTGAGTGCTGGTCTATCGCGTCTTCCCGTACCTGTCCACCGCGGCGCCGGGGCAACCGGGCCACCCACTGTACGAGCATCGACCGCAGCGCGGCGGCCGGATCGATCACCCGGATTATTACGTCTGGTACGTTTCGCGGCTGGCTGAGGCGGCCTGTGGGGAGAGTTTCGGCAACCTCGCCCGCTGGGAGGATTCGATGCTCGAGTTCCCGCTTTTGCCGGGTTCGCGGCGCGCGCTGGGGGTGTTCGAGTTGCCTGATGACCTGCGAATCCTCGACCTGGATGATCCGGCGGAGTTGGTGCGCTTGGGACTGCGTCCGACGCAGGTCGTGACCCGGAATCTGACGGTCACCCAGCGGTGGGGGCATCGGATCTGGTCGGAAACCGAACCCCACACGGGGGACCGGGCGTGGCAGGCGGTGGCATGGTGGTCGTATCACCGCCCGCAGTGGTCGGTGCTGGCGGGCTGGCTGCGCCCGCAGTTGGTGCGGGTCGAACCGCTCGCGCTCGATCACCCCGCGATCGTCGATGCGGCGAAGGCCCTCCAGCGCATCGTGATGTAACCGGCAAGTGCAATCGTCGAGGTGTATGACATTTCGGCAAGTCCCGGTGGCGGCTGCCACCGGGACTTGCCGAGTCGGAAACCTAGACCTTGGCCGCGGCGGCACTCTGCGCCGCGAGCTTCGCGAGCCCGGCCGGGTACATCCGCTTGCCGAGGAACAGGGCGACGATCGCCAGCACGTACACCAGCGGTGCCAGCTGCAGGGCGCCGAGCAGGCCGAGGCGGTCGGCGAGGATGCCGATGACGAAGGGGCCGGTGGCCAGGCCGAGGACGTTGTTGGTCACGGTCAGGCTGCCGAGGGCCGAGGCCCGCACCGACTGGTGGGTCAGACCCGCCACCATGGCGGCGGTGGGGCCGGACGAGCCGGCGGCGAAGAAGGCGCCGATGCCCAGCAGAATCAGCTGGGACGCACCGGTTTCCAGCTGAAATGCGATTCCGAGCGAGGTCAGCGAGATCGTGCAGTAGATGATCGCGCTCGTCCACTTCGCGGCGGCGTTGTTTCGGCCGACCCGGTCGGTGATCATGCCGCAGACGATCATGCCGATGGCGATCAGCAACACGAACGCCGACGCAACCGCGCCCGCCTTGTCCGGGGCCATGCCGTAGTAGCGGTTGAAGAAGCTGGGGGCCCAGGCGAGCAGCACGGCCGCGTTGAACATCTGCAGTCCGCCGCCGAGGTATGCGCACCACACGGTCGGGTTGGTGAACAGTGTCGACACGGGGACGCGGATCGCGGGTTCGTCGGGGCGGGCGGCTTCGGCGGTGTCGTCGGTGGCGGCGTGCTCGGCCAGGCGGCGTTCGGTGACGATCGTGCGGAATGCGAGGACCAGGATGAGTCCGAGGACCGCCATCGCGGCGAACGACCAGCGCCAGCTCAGGTGCACGGCGATGACGGCGCCGAGCGAGACTCCGACGACGGAGCCGAAGGAACCGCCGGCCATGAACGCGCCGCTGAGCGTGGAGTGGACGCGTGGCGCGAAGACGCTGAGAACCACGGCGATTCCGACACTTCCGTACGCGGCCTCGCCGACACCGACCAGGAAGCGCGCGGCGAGCATCTGCTCGTAGCTGGAGGCGATCGCGCACAGCAGGGTCGCGACACTCCACAGCGAGGCCATCAGCACCAGGGACTTCACGCGCCCCCAGCGGTCGGCCAGCAGGGACAGCGGGAGGGTGAGCAGCCCGACCATCAGCGCGACGATGCTGGTGAGGGATGCGAGCTGGGAATCCGTCAGTGCCCAGTCAGCCTTCAGGAACGGGAAGACCGCACTGAGAACCTGGCGGGACATGTAGTCGGACAGCAGCAACGCGAACGCGAGGGCGAAAACGAGCCAGGGGTAGAACGAGGAGCGTCGGGTGCGGCGGTCGGCGGTCGGCACGGAACTCGACGGGCCGGCGACTGCGATCTCGAGTTCGGACGTGGTGGGATGCGGTCCCATGGATGCTCCTGAGGGTGCGGATGGAGAGGGAGAGAGTGGGGGAGCGGCGTTCAGTGTGCCGGGTGCCGGGACTCGTACGCGTCGAGTTCCTCCGCGAGGATCGGCACGCCGAGATTGCAGGCGTGGATTCCGAGGACGCTGACCATCTCGAGGACGGTGAGGATCTCCTCCTTGGACACACCGAGTTCGAGTGCGGCCCGGATGTGCCTGCGCACTCCCGGCGCGTACAGGTGGGTGGCGGCGGCATCGATGGCAATGCTGAGCAGTTCGACGAACTCGGGCGTGAACACCCCACGCTGCACGGGAGTGGCGTTCATGGCCATGAACTGCTCGGTCCACTCCGGATCCCACTGGGACAATGTGTCCCACAGCGGATTCCAGCTTCCCGCACTCTTCATTCGGTCGAGTGTCGGGGTGGGTATCGGCTCAGCGGTCATGGCGGCTCGTTTCACGGAGAGCGAATCGGGTGTGATGCGGGCTATGGCCCGACCCGATAGTGGCCTGCATCACGCTACGTGTCTCATGAGCCGATTAGTTGCCCCTACGGGACGGAATTCTTTGCATTTCGGGACATCAGTCGCCGTCACCTATCCCGTGGTCTGTTTGCGCCACTCGCGAGGACTCATGCCGAACTGCTGATGGAACCACCGGGAGAAACTGCTCGGCGTCGAGAAGGCGAGCATCTCGGAGATTTCCGTCAACGAGTAACGCCGGCCGGTGACCATGCGTTTCGCGAGTTCGGCGCGGGTGGAGTCGAGGACGGAGGTGAAGGTCTCTCCCGATTTCGCGAGGTGTCGGTGCACCGTCCGGCGGTCGACGCCGAGGCTGCGGGCGACCTGCTCGATCGAGCAACGCCCGCTCGGCAGCAGCAGTTCGACGAGTTCGCGCACGCGATTGGTGAGGGTCGGTTCCTCCGGCGTGCCGAGCGTGTCGAGGATCTGCTGCGCATAGGACCGCAGCAACGGGTCGGACAGTCTGTTCGGCTCGTCCAGATCGCCTGTGTAGACCAGGATTCCGGAGTACTCGCTGTCGAAGTGGAGTGGCGCGCCGAAGACCTGCCGGTGCGTCGAGTCGTCGGCCGGTCGTCCGTGTTCGAAGCTGACGGACACCGGATGCCACCGCTCACCCAGCAGTTGCCGCAACAGCTGGTGGGTCACCGCGACCGCCAGTTCGACGGACTGCCGGACCGGCACGGGTTCGCCGGGATCGAAGCGGATTCGTATGGTGGCCAGGCCGTCGCGCTCGGACAGCCGGATGTGCAGTGCCTCGTTGTACGTGTGCTGGAAGCGGATCAGCATTCGCAGTGCGCTTCGCGCGTCGGGCTCGTCACGGATGCCGACGCTCAGTGGGCCGAGGGTGGACAGGCGCCGCCGCTCGGCCAGCTTCAGCGCGAAGTCCTGGCGACCCGACGTCGCCGCGGACAACTCGAGGAGACGGGCGACCGACGCTGCGGGCACCCAGCGGTCCTGCAGGTCCAGCCCGGCCGGGTCGAGTCCGACGCTCGTCAGCAGCTGCACCGGGTCGAGCGAGAGGGTGCGGCCCAGGTCGACGAAGCCGGTCAGTGCGGCATACCGGGCGAGGGGCTTGGCCATCCGCGTCACCTTCCGTCGCATGCGTCCCGCTCGGCTGGGTGTCCCGAACAGGAAACAAATATGTCCCTTCAGGGTAAGTATGCACCGCATCCCGTGGCTACCGTTGTGTCAGCTGAGTCACAGTCCCGCCGTCCGCAACCTTTCGAACGGAGAACACCCATGCATTTCCACGACGACGCCCTCTTCCCCGAGAACCAGGAGAAGCTGGTCATCACGTGCGCCCCGTACGGTCCCGAGTGGGAGCCGGACGACTTCCGCGAGGACCTGCCGC
>NZ_WXYH01000079.1:0-10326 GCF_009872365.1 Rhodococcus sp. T7 | reverse complement strand
TCATTACCGGTGACGCGATCACCTCGGCGAACATCTACCTGACCGTGGTCGCCGAAACCGCGTTCACGAACACCCTGTTCGTGGCCATGCCCGACGAGGCCGCCGCCAATGGTGATTACCTGTTGCCCACCGTGTTTCACTCGGTGCAGTCCGACGAATCGCGGCACATCTCCAACGGTTACTCGATCCTGTTGATGGCCCTTGCCGACGAACGCAACCGTCCCCTGCTCGAACGCGACCTGCGGTACGCGTGGTGGAACAACCATTGCGTCGTCGACGCAGCGATCGGCACCTTCATCGAGTACGGCACCAAGGACCGTCGCAAGGACCGGGAAAGCTACGCCGAGATGTGGCGGCGGTGGATCTACGACGACTACTACCGCAGCTACCTCATCCCGCTCGAAAAGTACGGCCTGACCATCCCGCACGACCTGGTCGAAGAGGCGTGGAAGCGGATCACCGAGAAGGGTTACGTCCACGAGACGGCCCGGTTCTTCGCTACCGGGTGGCCGGTCAACTACTGGCGGATCGATGCGATGACCGACCAGGACTTCGAGTGGTTCGAGCACAAGTACCCGGGCTGGTACTCGAAGTACGGCAAGTGGTGGGAGGAGTACAACCGCCTCGCCTACCCCGGCCGCAACAAGCCGATCGCGTTCGAGGACGTCGGGTACCAGTACCCGCACCGCTGCTGGACGTGCATGGTGCCCGCGCTCATCCGTGAGGACATGGTCGTGGAGAAGGTCGACGAGCAGTGGCGGACCTACTGCTCGGAGACCTGCTACTGGACCGACGCCGTCGCGTTCCGCAGCGAGTACCAGGGCAAGCCGACTCCGAACATGGGCCGGCTCACCGGCTTCCGTGAATGGGAGACCCTGCATCACGGCAAGGACCTCGCCGACATCGTCTCCGATCTCGGGTACGTCCGCGATGACGGTAAGACCCTCGTCGGTCAGCCGCACCTGCAGCTGGACGATCCGAAGAAGTTGTGGACTCTCGACGATGTCCGCGGCAACACGTTCCAGAGCCCGAACGTGCTCTTGAACCAGATGTCGGACGCCGAACGCAACGCGCACATCGCCGCGTACCGCGCAGGTAGCACCGTACCTGCCTGACCAGGCTCGGTGGGCGGCGCCTGATCACTTACGGCGTCGCCCACCGCAACCAGCACAACACTTCCAGAGTCCCAGGAGATGGCCCGTGGCCGACAAGCACGTAATCAACTTCGAGCCCGTCGACATCGAGATGGAAGTCGGCGAGGACGAGTACATCCTCGACGCCGCCTTCCGGCAGGGCATCCACCTGATGCACGGGTGCCGTGAGGGGCGGTGCTCGGCCTGCAAATCATTTGTCCTCGACGGCGATATCCAGATGGAGAATTACTCGACGTTTGCGTGCAACGAAGCCGAGGTCGACGAGGGGCACGTACTGCTCTGCCGCGCTACGGCATACAGCGACTGCACCATCGAACTGCTCAACTTCGACGAGGACGAACTCCTCGGCGGTGTCCCCATCCAGGATGTGCGTACCCGCGTGGTAGCGATCGAGTCGATGACCAAGGACATCGTGTCGCTGCAGCTGCAGCCCGTCGAGCCGGCAACGTTCGAGTTCAAACCGGGCCAGTACTGCGACCTGACCATCCCCGGCACCGAGGAACACCGCTCCTTCTCCATGGCGACCACCCAGATGACACCGGACCGGGTGGAGTTCCTCATCAAGAAGTACCCGGGCGGCAAGTTCGCCGGCCTGCTCGACGACGGGATCTCGGTGGGTGACGAGATCGCCCTGACCGGACCGTACGGGTCGTTCACCCTCAAGGACGGCCACGTCCTGCCGATCGTCCTGATCGGCGGCGGCGCCGGGATGGCCCCGGTCCTCTCGCTGCTGCGGCACATGAGCGAGACGGGCAATACCCGCCCGGTGCATTTCTACTACGGTGCCCGCACCCCGCAGGACCTGTTCTACCTCGACGAGATCCTCGAACTCGGACAAGGGTTGACGGACTTCACGTTCGTGGCCTGCCTGTCGGAATCGATGGACCCTGCGCCGGTGGGGTCGATCGTCGTCGAGGACGGCAATGTCACCGACGTCGTCAGCCGCCGCGAACCCGACATCAGCAAGACCGAGGTCTACCTGTGTGGGCCGCCGCCGATGGTCGACGCCGCCCTGGCCTTGCTCGACGCCAATGGCGCCCCGCACGACCAGGTCTTCTACGACAAGTTCACCAGCCCGGCCTTCGAGTAATCGCCGCAGGAATTCCCCCTTCCTCCATTATCGACAGGAACCGCAACGAGATGACCGCAACTTCCGAGCCCAAGCAGCGGAGCTTTCCGAAGATCGAGTTCACCGACTCCGAAGCCGGTGCACTGGAATTCCCCAGCTCCCGCAGCCGTACCTTCACTTACTACACGCCCGCCAAGAAGCGGTCGACGATGTACGAGGACGTCACGGTCGACGTCCAGCCCGACCCCGATCGGCACCTCTCCCAGGGCTGGATTTACGGCTTCGGTGACGGCCCCGGCGGCTACCCGCAGGAGTGGACGGCCGCGAAGTCGTCGAACTGGCACGCCTTCCTCGACCCGAACGAGGAGTGGGACCAGACGATCTTCCGTAACAACTCCAAGGTGGTCCACCAGGTCGAACTGTGCCTGTCCAACGCCAAACGGGCCCGGGTCTACGACGGCTGGAACACACCGTGGCTGACGTTCATCTCCCGCAACCTGGGGGCGTGGATGCACGCCGAGAACGGGTTGGCGCTGCACGTGTTCACCTCCATCCAGCGGTCCTGCCCGACCAACATGATCAACACCGCCGTCGCGGTGAACGCCGCCCACAAGATGCGTTTCGCCCAGGACCTGGCACTGTTCAACCTGGATCTGTCCGAGGCCACCGAGGACTTCGACGGCGCCGCGCACAAGGAGGTGTGGCAGTCCGCTCCCGAGTGGCAACCCACCCGGGAGGTCGTCGAGCGCCTCACCGCGGTCCCCGATTGGTGTGAGCTGCTGTTCGCCTCGAACATCGTCTTCGAGCAGCTGGTGGGATCGCTGTTCCGCACCGAACTGGTCATGCAGATCGCCGCCGGCAACGGCGACTACATCACCCCCACCATCGTCGGCACCGGTGAGCACGATTACGACCGTGACCTCAACTACACCCGCAACCTGTTCCGGTTGCTCACCCGCGATCCCGAGCACGGGGAGACGAACAAGGAGCTGTTCGGCACCTGGCTCGCCACCTGGGTGCCCCGGTGCCTCGCCGCCGCCCGGGCGCTGCAGCCGATCTGGTCGCAGCCGGCCGACAAGGCGGTCACCTTCGCCACCAGTCTGGACGCCGCGACCGCGAAGTTCCGTTCCCTGCTCGAAGACCTCGGGCTCGACATCCCCAAGGAGTTGGACCAGTGACCATGCAATTCGGATCGACCACCGAGTTCTCCAACATGTGTGGCGTCACCTTGATGAACACCCCCATCGGCCGCGTCGTCGCGGAGGTGATGGGCGCCAAGGACGGTGTCGAGCTGACCGAGTACCCGTCGATGATCCGCGTCGACGGCCAGAAGTTGCTGAATTTCGACTACGAGGAACTCACCGACGCTCTCGGTGAGGAGTTCGACGGCTCCATCTTCGAGGAGATCAGCTCCACCCATTACGGGCGCATGGTTCACCTCGACGACAAGACCCTGCTGTTCGCCAGCCCCGAAGACGCCGCCGAGTACATCGGATTCGACCTCACCGAGCAGTGAGGCAGCCCGTGCAGTAACCATGTGTCGGTGCCGCCGACCCACCGGCGGTCGGCGGCACCGACACACCACGAAGCACCCCAGAACGGGGTGAGTGCTTGGTCAACCCCCACAGAATGAGATCGATGTGAAAGCACCTGTGCTCCAAGGGCCACGCTCGGTGGCACGGACCAACGTGGGGAATGCGTCCGCCGTGACCCCCGGGCGAGTGCTCGGGCACGATCGACGGCCGGCGGGCCGGACGCCGAAACCAGCAGGCACTTCTTCGGTCTCGACCACATGATCGACGCCTTCGCGCACGCGGACTTCCTTGACGCTCGCAAGGTCCTCTCGGTGATCCACGATCCCGACGTCGCCCTAGCCGGCTCTGTACCCACCGATCCCTGCAATTGGAGCACGCACAATGTATGAGAAGAACGGCGAAAAATACTTCATCGTCGACGGGCACATCGCCTTGTGGGACGGCCGCGCGTCGAACCAGAAGAACGTGCACGGCAAGCAGTTCATCGACTGCTTCTACGACTATCACAAGAACCTCAGCCCCGAAGAGGTCGTGTGGGACTACGACACCTACACCTACTACGGTGCCGATCGCCTGTTCCAGGACCTCTTCGTGGACGGATACGTCGACCACGCCATCTTCCAGCCTGCGTTCCTGAGCGAGTTCTACCACACCGGATTCGGGCAAACCGAGGAAGCGTTCGGCCTCACCCGGAAGCACCCCGACAAGCTCACCTACAACCACGCCTACGACCCACGGCACGAGGAGGCCGGGCTCGAGCAACTCCGCAAGGACGCCGACCGGATGAACCTCCAGGGCGTCAAGCTCTACACCGCCGAATGGCACGGCGACTCCCGCGGCTACAAACTCGACGACCCGTGGTCGCGGCGCTACCTCGAAGAATGCATCAAGCTGGGGATCAGGAACATTCACGTCCACAAGGGACCGACGATCCGTCCCCTCGACCGCGACGCCTTCGACGTGGCGGACATCGACAAGGTCGCCACCGACTACCTGGACCTGCGCTTCGTCGTCGAACATGTGGGTCTGCCACGGCTCGAGGACTTCTGCTGGATCGCCACCCAGGAGTCGAACGTCTACGGCGGATTGGCAGTGGCGCTGCCGTTCATCCACACCCGGCCCCGCTACTTCGCCCAGATAATCGGCGAGTTGCTCTACTGGATCGGCGAGGACAAGATCCTGTTCGGCAGCGACTACGCACTGTGGACCCCGAAATGGCTGATCGAGAAGTTCGTCGACTTCCAGATCCCCGAGGACATGCAGGGCGAGTACGCCCCGATCACCGTCGAGCAGAAGAAGAAGATCCTCGGCCTCAACGCCGCAGCGCTGTACGACATCGACGTTCCCGCGGACCTGCAACTGGCCGAGCCGGCCGGGCAGGAAGGTGTGGAGGTCGCTGCCGGGGCGCGGGAAACCGTGCCGTCATGACCACCGCCGCCGTCGTCTGCACCGAAGAGGACGTTCTGATGGCCCTGTCGACGGTCACCGACCCGGAACTGGACGAGCCGATCACCGATCTCGGTTTCGTCCGGTCGGTCACCCTCGACGACGACGGGGTCACCGTGCACCTGCGGCTGCCCACCGCGTTCTGCTCGCCGAACTTCGCCTACCTCATGGCATCCGACGCCCTCGACGCCCTGCGCCTGATCGAGGACATCGGCGAGGTGCGGGTGATGCTCGACGACCACCACGACAGCGACAAGATCAATACCGGCCTCGCAGCCGACGCCGGATACGTCGGAACGTTCGGCTCCGAGGCGGAAGAGAGTCTGCACGAACTGCGCCGAACGTTCCGGTCCAAGGCACATGCCGCGGCGATGGAACGCTGTGTGGAGGCGCACCTGAAGACCACCGACATGGGTGTGAACGAGATTTACCGACTCGTTCTCAGCGACCTCGCCCCCGGAAAAGCGAAGGCCGCGTTGCTGCGCCGCCGAATCGGCCTCGGGTTGAGTATCTGCCCGGCCAGCCCGGTGTTCGTCGACGACGCCGGCAAACGCATCCCCGCGGAGTCGGTGCCGATGCGGCTGCGGTTCGCCAAGTCGGTACGCATTTCGATGGAAGGCAACGCTCACTTCTGCCGCGGCCTGCTCGCCACCCGCTACGCCGACAGCGAATCCGTCGGCGCCACTCCGCGAATCACCAATCTCAGAACCAGGAGCCCTCGATGAAGGCCGTGCAAGTGGTGGGATACCACACCAAGCTGCAGCTCACCGATATTCCCGAACCCACAATCGAGGGTCCCCTCGATGTCATCGTGCGGATCGGCGGCGCGGGTGTGTGCCGCACCGACCTGCATGTTCTCGAGGGGCAATGGGAGGAGAAGTCCGGTGTCGCACTGCCGTACACAATTGGTCACGAGAACGCCGGTTGGGTCCACGCGGTAGGTGACGCCGTCACCAACGTGGTGGTCGGCGACAAGGTGATCCTGCACCCGCTGATCACGTGCGGGCTGTGCCGGGCGTGCCGTTTCGGTGACGACGTCCACTGCCAGAACAGCAAGTTCCCCGGCATCGACACCAACGGCGGGTACGCCGAGTATCTGCGCACCACCGCCCGCAGCGTGGTCCGGATCGACGACTCGCTCGAACCCGCCGACGTCGCCGCCCTCGCCGACGCGGGCCTGACGGCGTACCACGCCGTGGCCAAGGTCGCCAGGACCACTCGCCCCGGAGACGTGTGCGTGGTGATCGGGGCAGGCGGACTCGGCCACATCGGCATCCAAGTCCTGAAGGCGATTTCCGGGGTCACCGTGGTCGTGCTCGACCGTAACCCCGCGGCCGTCGACCTCGCCGTGAAGATCGGCGCCGACCACGGCATCGTCGCCGACGGCACCCACATCCAGCAGGTGCTCGACCTGACCGGCGGGCACGGCGCCGAAGCCGTCGTCGACTTCGTCGGTGAAGGCGGTGCCACCGCCGAAGGGATCGCGATGCTGCGCCGCGCCGGGAACTATTACGTCGTCGGCTACGGCGAGAACCTCGACGTTCCGACCATCGATGTGATCTCCACCGAGATCAACTTCATCGGAAATCTCGTCGGCTCCTACAACGACCTGCAGGAGCTCATGACCCTCGCCGCCCAGGGCAAGGTCACATTGCACACCACCCGGTACCGGCTCGAGGATTTCCAGCAAGCCCTCGACGATCTCGATGCCGGTCGGGTCCGCGGCCGGGCGATCCTCGTCCCTTAACCGCATCTCTCCGCGAAAGAACGCACGAAAGGACACATCAGCCATGGCGAAAGAGCTGCGGTACAACACGGACGCCCGAGCCCGCCTCGAGCAGGGCGTCAACGCCCTCGCCGACGCGGTCAAGGTGACCCTCGGCCCCAAGGGGCGCAACGCGGTGCTCGAAAAGCTCACCGGGCCACCGACGATCACCAACGACGGCGTGACCATTGCCCGCGAGATCCAGCTCCGCGAACCCTTCGCCAACATGGGTGCCCAGTTGGTCAAGGAGGTGGCGATGAAGACCAATGGTGTGGTCGGCGACGGCACCACCACCGCCACCGTGCTCGCTCAGGCCATGGTCCGCGAGGGTCTGCGCTCGGTCGATGCCGGCGCCAACCCCATGCGGGTGCGGCGCGGTATCGAGCGGGCCGTGTCCGTGGTCGTCGATTCCCTCCGCGAGCAGGCCTCCCAGATCGGGGGACAGGCCGATCTGCACCGGATCGCGACTCTCGCCGCCAGCGACGACGAAGTGATCGGGCACGCCATCTCGACCGCGGTTGATTACGTCGGCAAGTCCGGGGTCGTCACCACCGAGGAGAGCGACACCCTCGGGCTGTCGGTCAACATCGTCGACGGCATCGAGTTCGATCACGGCTACATCTCCGGCTACATGGTCACCGACCCGGAGCGGATGGAAGCGGTGCACACCAATCCGCTGATCCTGCTGACCAACAAGAAAATCAGCAAGGTCCAGGACATCATGCCGAGCATCGAGGTGGCCAAACGCGCCGACCGACCGCTGGTGGTACTGGCCGAGGACGTCGACGGTCCGGCCCTGCAGCTGCTCGTCGGCGGAAACATGCACAAGACCATGCAGTCGGTGGTCGTGCGCGCCCCCGGTTTCGGCCATCGCCGCGTCGCCGAGCTCGAAGACCTCGCCGTGGCACTCGGTGGGCACGTGATCGCCAAGGACACCGGCATCGAACTGTCCGAAATCAGCGTCGACCATCTCGGATCGTGTGACCGCATCACCGTGACCGAGAACGAGACCACGATCGTCGGCGGACACGGGGACCAGCGCCTCCTCGATGCCCGCATCGCCCAGCTCGAGGCCCAGCTCGAGCGCGCGAAGATCGAGGCGGATCAGGAAAGCCTCGAACTGCGTATCGCCCGGCTCACCGGGCGTGTTGCCGTCATCCGCGTCGGCGGCGCGACCAGTGTCGAACTCAAGGAACGGATGCTGCGCGTCGACGACGCGCTGGCCGCCACCCGCGCCGCGGTCGAGGCCGGAATCGTCTCCGGAGGTGGCACCGCGCTGGCGCAGTCGCATCGGGCATTGGCCGACCTCGACCTGGCCGGTGACGAGGCCATCGGATGCGACGTCGTGCGCCGCGCTCTCCCCGAACCGCTGCGCTGGATCGCGATCAACGCCGGGTTCGACGGCGACAAGGTCGTCGAGGTGGTCGCCGGCCTGCCGCTCGGGCACGGATTCAACGCGCTCACCGGCGAATACGGGGACATGTTCGACGACGGAGTGATCGACCCGTTCAAGGTAACCCGCGCCGCACTCGAAAGCGCAGCCTCGATCGCGGCACTGCTGATCACCACCGAAACCGCTGTCGTGGAAGAAATTATCGGCAATCCCGGTGCCATCATGGCACCCGGTTTCGGCGATCTCGCCGAAGGCATGGTCCGCCCGTCGAATATCTACTAGAAACCAGTGGGTCACCGCCTCGCGGTTCCGCGAGGCGGTGACCCACGCCCGAAAGGAAGTGAAGCATAGTGATTTTCATTGTGGTGAAGTTCAACGTCCTCGACGAACACCAGAACGACTGGTTGCTCATCACCAAGGAGTTCACCGACGCGACCCGATCGGAACCGGGCAATCTCTGGTTCGAATGGCACCGCAGCGCCGACAATCCCGCCGAGTTCGTGCTGATCGAGGCATTCGCCGACGGGCAGGCCGGTTCCGACCATGTCAATGCGGACCACTTCCGGAAAGGGCTGGACGCGATGCGCCCGGCACTGAGCGAGACACCGCGCATCCTCCACACCGAACTTCCCGGCGACGACTGGTCCCGCATGGGCGAGCTGGAAATCACTCCCTAGATCGATAGGTACCCCCCGGCACATGTAGGACGAACCAATCGGACGGCGTCACCGCGGGCACACGATCCTGTCTCGACAGGACATGTGCCCACGGTGCTGCGCACACGCCACGCCGCCTACCCGCGCGGGACGGTCCCAGCGGTAGGGCTGCGATGCACAAACCAGTGTGGAAGGACAAGACATGACTGCCTTGATGACGGGTCCCGTCGCGGACCTGACGGCAATGCTCGGCGAGGCAGTTGTCATCACCGACGGCGACACCATGATCGCCTACACCCGCGATCAGGCGCTGCTCTCGCCATCCGGTCGACCGATAGCAGTGGTTCGTGCCCGGACGGTCGACGACGTCGTCACGACGCTGCAGACTGCCTACCGGTACAAGATTCCGGTTGTCACGAGAGGTGCGGGGACCGGCCTGGCCGGCGGTGCCAATGCCCTCGAGGGGTGCATTGTCCTGAGTACCGAGAAGATGAACCGGATCCTCGAAATCGACGAGCAGTCCCGTACCGCGACGGTCGAACCCGGTGTCATCAACGGCGACCTCGCTACCGCAGCAGCAGAGCGAGGACTCTGGTACGTGCCCGACCCCGGCAGTCGCGCCATCTCCACGATCGGTGGGAACCTCGCGACAAACGCCGGTGGGCCCTGTTGCGCCAAATACGGGGTCACCGGCGATCACGTCGCCCGGATCAAAGCCGTGCTCGCCGACGGCCGCATCATCCACACCGGTGCCGTCACCCGCAAGAACGTCGCCGGCCTGAACCTCACGCAACTGCTGGTCGGATCCGAGGGCACCCTTGCCGTCATCGTCGAGGCGACCATGCGGTTGCGCAGAAAACCGGCGCACGCATCCACTGTGGTGGCGGCGTTCGCCGACCCCGTCCAGGCCGTCGACGCGGTGATGGCGATTCAGAACGTGGCCGAACCGAGCCTGGTCGAACTCATGGACCACAACACGATCACCGCGGTCAACGACCTGACCCAGATGGGCCTCGACGAGAACGCCGGTGCCCTGCTACTCATCCAGTGCGACGGCGAGGCCGCGAAGGCGGAAACCGAGCGCATCGCGCAAGCATGCCGCAGTTGTGCGGCGACCGAACTCTTCGTGACCACCGACCCGGTCGAAAGCGACGGGCTCATGCAGGCCCGCCGTGTGGCGCTGACCGCCCTCGAACGCTACGGCAGTACCCTGCTCGACGACCTGGCAGTGCCGGTGCCCCGGCTACCGCACATGCTCGACGCCATCAGCCGTATCGCCGACCGCCACCACCTTTTCGTCGGCACCTT
>NZ_WXYH01000078.1:0-10438 GCF_009872365.1 Rhodococcus sp. T7 | reverse complement strand
ACTGGGCCCGGTCAGCGAGCCCCCCTTTTTGCCCGGACGCTTGCCGCGTCCAGGATTGCTGCCGTCCAGTCGAGTTCTACACGTCCGCCGGCGATTTCCTCCTCACCGGCATGCTGCCGGGCATCGCACTGTTCATTTCGGCGAGCTGGGCGACGATGGTGCTCAACCTCCCGGACATCACCCGCTATGCGCGATCGAATCGGGCGCAGATGACCGGCCTCTTCTACGGACTCCCGCTGGCGACGCTCGTCTTCTACGCTATGGCGGCAATCGTGGTGTCCGGTACCCGGGCCGCGACCGGTGAACTGATCTGGAACCCTGCCGATGTCCTGGTCGCGATCAACAACCCGGTCGTGTCGATCATCGGCGCCATCTCCATCGCGGTCGCGACGATGTCGGTGAACCTCGCGGCGAACATCATTTCACCGGCATTCGACTTCACCAACCTCTTTCCGAAGTTCTTGACGTTCAAGCGAGCCGCGGTGTTGAGCATCATCGCAGGATTCGCGTTCATGCCATGGAAGCTGATGGAGAACCCGGACACGCTCTTCTCGGTGCTGAACAACGTCGGCGCTGTGATTGGACCGGCCACCGGCATCCTGATCGCCGATTACTACATCGTGCGCCGCGGACGACTGGACATCCCCGCGCTGTACCGTCGGGGGTAGCAGTACGAGGGCTACCGCGGCTACAACTGGTGGACGCTCGGAGTGCTGATCGTGATGTCCGCGTTCTGTGCTGCCGGCCAGTGGATTCCGGCTATCGGATGGGCCTATGACTACGCCGCAGTCCTGGGCATTGCCTTGGGTTTCGTGGGCTACTTCGCCATCCTGCCGTTCGCGCGACGGAGCTCCCTGCGATCGACGTTCGTGCCCAGTGGCACCCTGGGTGAGGAACTGGCCGAGCTCACGTCGGAACGATCGGAGTCACACGCATGACGGCACCAGCACCAGGTTCGAGGATCATCCTCAAGGGTGGGACCATCGTGTCCAGCGAGGGGGAGGTGCGAGCCGACCTCTTGATCGATGACGGGCGTATCGTGGCTCTCGATGCGGACCTCTCCGAGGTCGCCGGCGAGGCGATCGACGTGGGAGGCGATCGACGTGGGAGGCTGCCAACTCCTACCCGGTCTCGTCGACAGCCACACACATCTGGAAATGCCGACGATGGGCACGGTTACTGCGGATGACTTCGACTCCGGGACAGCGGCTGCGGCTGCGGGCGGAACCACCTCGATCGTCGACCTTGCGTTGCAAACCGAGGGGTCGCTGCTCACCGGGATCGACACCTGGACGGACAATGCGCGCAACAAGGCGCATGTCGACTACGGATTCCACGTTGCCATCACCGACGCGTCACCGCTGGCCATCACGGAGATGGCAGAGGCAGTTGCCCGCGGGGTGACGTCGTTCAAGGTGTTCATGGCGTTCAAGGGATCGTTCCTGGCCGACGACCAGCAACTGCTCGGCGTGCTCCGGCGCACGGGCGAGGTCGGAGGCTTGGTCCAGGTGCACGCCGAGAATGGCGATGCCATCGATCTGAACATCAACGACGCACTCGCTCGCGGCGAGACGTCGCCGAGCTCGCACGCAACGACACGACCCGACACCACGGAGAAGGAGGCGACTGCGCGGGCCATCCACCTCGCATCGTGGGCGAAGCGGCCGATCTTTGCGTCCACGTCTCGGCAGCATCGGCCGTCCGGGAAATCCAGTCGGCGCGATCCCGCGGACTGCCGGTCTACGGCGAAACATGCGTCCATTACCTGACTCTCACCGAAGAGGAGCTGTCGCGGCCCGGTTTCGATGGGGCGAAGTTCGTGTGCTCGCCCCCGCTACGGCACGGGCACGATCAGGAGGTGCTCTGGTCGGCTCTGCGACAGCAGGCGCTTCAGATCGTCACCACCGACCACTGTCCGTTCAATTTCTGCGGGCAGAAAGAGCTCGGCCGCGACGACTTCTCGAAGATTCCGAATGGACTGCCGACGATCGAGCATCGACTGCCCCTCTTGCATCAACATGGAGTCAGGACCGGTCGAATGACGATGTCGGAGCTGGTGACGGCAACGTCGACGGCACCGGCTCGAATGTTCGGTCTGACAACGAAGGGCCGGCTCGCGCCGGGCTTCGACGCAGATGTCGTTGTGTTCGACCCTGATGCCACGCTGGAGATTTCGGCGAAGAGTCACCACATGGCCGTGGGCTATACCCCCTTCGAAAGCTGGCGGTGTACAAGTGCGCCTGTCCGAGTATTGAGCAGGGGTGAGACCGTCTTCGACGGCGGCGAGGTACTGAGTTCGCCGGGGCGGGGTCGTTACCTTCACCGCTCCACTGGCCCGTTCCCCGCCGGCGAGATCGATCGACTGTAACCATGAAACTCAGAGTGTTACTGGTGAATCCGAACACGACGGCAGCGATGACGCGAATGATCGAGGATGCCACCCGCCGAGTGCCAGGTGTTGACGCGCTCGACATCACAGCGGTGAATCCGGAGGTCGGCCCCGCGGCGATCGAGACGGAGGCGGACGAGCAGGTGGCGGTTGAGTCGATGCTGGGATCGGCGCATCGGTGGGCCGCCGAGGTGGGTTTCGACACGGTGGTTGTGTCATGCTTCAGGGATCCCGGCGTGGACGAGTTGCGTGCGTTGACGGGGATACCTGTGCACGGAATCGCGTTCCACGCCATGCTCGCCGCCCAGGATGCGGGCGGTAGGTTCTCGATCGTGTGTGCAATGCCGAGTGCGGTCGAATTGATGATCGCACTGGCCGATCGCTACGGCTTTGGGGACGCGCTGGTCAGCGTTCGAGCGGTGGAAATGTCCGTGCTCGACATTGCACGCTCACCGGAGGCGGCCGCCGACGCGGTGCTGGAGACAGTTCGGCTCTGCGTCGACATCGATGGCGCTGAAGCTGCCTGTCTGGGCTGTGCCGCGATGAGCCCCCTGGCGGCGGCGTTGGATGTGATGTCGCCGATTCCGGTTATCGACAGTGTGGGCGCGGCCGTGGAGACGGTGTTGAAGTCGGTGGTTTCGACCGGCTGGGGCGGCGGTCACCCGGTCATCGCCAGGTTCGACGAAACATCACGCCGCCGCTTCGCTTGCACGCGTTCGTGATCGACGGGTTCGCCGAACCCACCTCCGGTGTACTCGTATTGCGAGCTCAGCTTGCACGCAAGGTTCCCGGCGCTCGCGGGATGTACTGACCATGGCCGAGGTCGCCGACGATATCACCGTCGTAGACGGTGATTCCGCGAGAAATCGTGCGAACCACGCGCCCTTGCAGTTCCCGACCGTGCCACGGTGAGTAGCCGGAACCTGAATGCAGCGCAGCTTCGTCGAGCGTGTACCGCTCGCGGGGGTCGAAAAGAGTTAGATCAGCGTCCATGCCGACCTGCAGGGACCCCTTTTTGGGTAGACCGAACAACCGTGCCGGATTGGTGGTGACTAGGCGCACCGCCGCTTCCACTGGCATTCCGCGGGAAACGCACAATTCTGTGTGCAACACCGGCCACAGCGTCTCGACGCCCGGGATACCGGGGGAGGAGCGCGTGAAGTCACTCGAATCGCCGCGCTGGGAGAGTGTGTACCCACAATGGTCGGAGCCCACGGTATCGATCTGACCGATGGTGGCGCGGCGCGCCATGTCGTCGGTATCTGCGCGTGAGCGCAGTGGTGGCGTCATGACGAAGCGGGCAGCGTCGGGGCTGCGGTACGCGCTGTGGTCCAGGCTGAGGTAGTGGGGGCAACTCTCGGAATAGGCCACGATTCCCTGCTCGCGTGCCTTGCGGACAAGTGCCACGCAGTCAGGATTGGTTAGATGGACGAAGTAGATTGGACAACCCGTTTCATGGCTGAAAACCAATCCCCTTGCAACGCCTTCGAGCTCAGCGATCGGTGGACGAGACTCTCCGTGCCAGGCGAACGTGCGTTTGCCATCCCGCAACAAATCGGCGGTTCGACCGGCCACGATGTCGTCGTTCTCCGCGTGCACCATGACGAGCATGCCAAGCGCTGCGGCGTGCTCCATGAGTGAAAGCCAATGATAGTCGCGGGTGTAGTAGTCGCTATCCCGGTATGTGGTGTACACCTTCACACTCGAGACGCCAGCGGCGATAAGTCGCGTCAGCTCTTCGGCCCAGTGTTCAGACGGCGTACCGAAAGACAGGTGGACCCCGTAATCGATGAGTGTGTGCCCATCGGCGGCGTAACGGTGACGGCGAAGTGCGTCAAGTAAGGATTCTCCAGCATCCTGCGGAGCAAAGTTGATATACGTGGTGACGCCGCCAGCCGCGGCCGACGCCGAGCCGACTGCGAAGTCGTCGAGCGATTCCATGTGCCCTCGGCTAATACCGAAGTGGGTGTGACAGTCGATGAGTCCCGGAAGTACGAGCAATCCGTCTGCCTCGACGAGGGTCTCGCACGGATCCTGCTTCAGAGCGGGGCCGATTTCGACAATCTTCCCGTCAGCGAGCCGAAGGTCGACCCGCCGGGGCGCGGCGTCGGACAGCACGGCATCGCCGCCCCTGACCAAGGTTGATGCCATCTGCATTCCTCCTTTTCAACCCTCTAAGTAAATTTCTCATGACATGGTTGACATCCTCCAAACCTAGAATGTTGTATGACAACTGTCAACTGATAGAAAGTTCTGCTGTGAAGCAGCAGTGCCCGCGAAGGCGACGCCGCGAGCGACCAGTGCAAGGGAGTGGCCGTATATGACGCTTGTAAACTCCGAGCAGGACGGGCGGGTGACGTTGACCCCTGCCGGGTACGCGGAGATCGCTTCGAGCCCGCTTTACAACGACGACCTGGGTCCCGTACCTCTCAAGGAGCGGACTTGGACGACATACAATTTTGCGGCGCTGTGGGTGGGCATGGCGCACTCGATACCCGTCTACATGCTCGCCGCTGGACTGGTTGCGCTCGGAATGGGCTGGCAGCAAGCGATCCTCACGATATTCATTGGAAACGTCGTTGTCTTGCTGCCCATCCTGGCGAACAGCCATTCGGGGACGAAGTTCGGGATTCCATTTCCCGTATACGCACGAGCCTCCTTTGGGGTGCTGGGTGCGAACTTCCCAGCCGTGCTGCGGGGACTTATCGCCTGCGGTTGGTTCGGTATCCAAACCTGGATCGGCGGCGAGGCAATCTACGTCGTCGCAGCTCAACTTTTCGGTGACGGCTGGAAGGACGCTGCCGACATTTCGGGACATCCGTGGACACTGTGGCTGAGCTTCGCTGTGTTCTGGGCGTTAAACATCGCCATCATCCTGCGCGGCATGACGGCCGTCCGACGATTCGAAAGCTGGGCGGCGCCGGCGGTCCTGGTGGTCGTTGTCCTTCTGCTGCTATGGATGCTCTTCCGCGCCCACGGCTTGGGGCCGCTGCTCGAAGAAGGTTCCGACTTGGGCTGGGGCGCGGACTTCTGGAAGGTCTTTTTTCCTTCGTTGATGGGAATGATCGCGTTCAACGCAACACTCAGTCTGAACATCCCGGACTTTACCCGGTACGGGGGTAGTCAACGGTCGCAGGTGCTAGGCCAAGCGGTGGCAATTCCGACGACCATGACCATTTTTCCCCTGATGGCCGTTATCATCACCTCGGGAAGCGTTGCAGTTTATGGAGTTCCGATCTGGGACCCTGTACAACTGATGGCGAAGTTCTCCAATCCGGTAGTGATCATCTTCGGGCTCCTCAGCCTCACGGTTGCCACTTTGTCGGTCAACGTTGCAGCGAACGTGGTCAGTCCCGCCAACGACTTCTCGAACGTCGCACCCACGTTGATCAGTTTCCGCACCGGAGGGATCATCACGGGTGTAATCGCGGTATTGATCCAACCGTGGCGCCTGCTCGAGAGCCCTGAGACTTATGTCATGACCTGGCTCGGTTCAACCGGGGGACTCCTCGGAGCGATTGGTGGTGTGTTGATCGCAGACTATTGGATCGTCCGAAGAGCAGACCTGGATTTACCGGGTCTCTACCGCCGTGGCGGGGCATACGAGTTTGCACGCGGGTGGAACTGGCGGGCAGTCGCTGCAACCATCGCCGCCGGCACCCTTTCCGTGGGCGGTGCCTACTCGAATCCCGGCCAGGGCCCTTTTCCCGTCGACGGTTTCCTTCCGTTCCTGAAGCCCTTGTACGACTATGGCTGGTTCGTTGGCATCCTCGGGGGCGCCTTCGGCTACGTGATACTCACTCGGCTCGTCCCGGCGCGGACCGTAGTTTGCCAACCGAATCCGGTATCGGTGAACCAACCGTCGGACCAACCCGATGCGGACCCGGAAGTTGTTACGACCTGAAGCCAGAGTGGATGGTTCGCGTACTCCTCCCCCTGTTGCCTCATGTCAAGATGCCCGCGAAGCCTGACTCGTTGACTCGGGCGGCGGGCGGCGCTTCCTCGACGGCAGTGTGCGCTTGCAAGCGCACACTGCCGACTCCAGCGGAGGAGGCTCACCGTCGAACAAGTGGTTGGTGGTGCCGGTTCCCGTGCGGTTCCCGATACCGGTCGCGAGGCCCTGGACGCGACGCTGGCGCCATCCCAGCCTCGATCGGTGCCTTCCGGGAGGGCCGGCGCTGCTCGCTCCGGGACTGCCCACCGCGGAGATGGCGTCGGCGCCGGCATTGGGCCTCGTGCAAAGGCAGAGTTGATCGAGGGCCGAGTGCATACCGGACGGCCGGCGGCGTGAAGCGCCTCGCTGTTCGGAGAAGCGGAGCGCGGGTCAGCCTGCCCGACCGGGCGAGGTCTGGTATTTCCCATTAGTTCGCGGCCGCTGCGCTCCGCCGTGGTGAGGGAAAATGCGGCGGTCGGTCAACCGTCCGTTCGTGCTTCGCCGGTGATCATCACGGTCGCAGTGTGGTGGGGTCGGTGCTGGTCGGGGGATACTTGCGGGGTGTTTCGGTCGACCTCGGATTCTCTATGGTGCCGGTGAGCCTGTGGATTAGTTTGGTGGCGGAGGGCACAGTTCGTCGTCCGCGGGAACCGTGGACTGTTGCCTTCGAGCACGAGTGTCAGAGTCCTGTTTTCTATCCCGCCCTCCCCGGAACACGCACCCATACAACCAGATACGTATTGGGCCTAGGCCCGGGATCGGTGGCGGTGATGGACGTGGTGCACTCGCGATGCGCGGGAATCGACATCTCCAAGAAGGACGCGAAGGTGTGCGTGCGGATCCAGGGCCGCGGCAACAGACGCACCTCGTCCACGGTGACGACGTGGGGCGCGATGACCAACCAGATCCTCGCCCTGCGCGAGCACCTACTCGAGCAGAAGGTCACCTGCGTGGTGATGGAAGCCACCAGCAACTACTGGCGCCCGTTCTACTACCTGCTCGAGGAACACCTCGAGGTGATGCTGGTCAACGCCCGTGACGTCAAGACCGTGCCCGGCCGCAAGAGCGATGTCTCCGATGCCGCCTGGCTGGCCGATCTCGGGGCGCACGGGTTGGTCAGGGCCTCGTTCGTGCCACCGGAACCGATTCGTGTGCTGCGCGATCTCACCCGCGCCCGCACCATGATCACCCACGAGCGGACCCGGGAGATCCAACGCCTCGAAAAGCTGCTCGAGGACACGGGGATCGAACTGTCTTCCGTCGCCACCGATATCACCGGGGTCTCCGGGCGGTTGATGCTCGAGGCGCTCATCGACGGCCGTAACGATTCGGTCCAACTGTCCCAGTTGGCCAAGGGACGACTGCGGTCGTAGATTCCGGTGTTGACCGAGGCCCTGACCGGGCACTTCAGCGCCCATCACGCGTTCGTGACCCGGCTGTTCCTCGACCGGATCGACGCCCACACCGCCGACATCGACAAGCTCTCGGCCCGCATCGACGAGGCCATGGCACTTTTTCGGCCGGCCCGGGACCTGCTGATCAGCATCCCGGGCTTCTCGACGACCGTCGCCGAGATATTCATCGCCGAGACCGGCGCTGACTAACGGGTGTTCCCACCCCCGGGCATCTGGCGTCGTGGGCGGGCACCGCACCGGGGTCCAACGAGTCGGCCGGTCGGGTGAAATCCACGAAGACCCGGCCCGGAAACCGGTATCTCAAGGGCGCCCTCGGTACTGCAGGGCCCTCCGTCTCCCGCTTTCAAGGAACCTATTTCTCGGCGAAGTTCCGGCGCATCGCCGCGCATCGGGGGCCGATGAAGGCAGTCGTGGCGGTGGAGCACGCGATGCTCGTCGCCGCCTGGAACATGCTCACCCACCGCGACTTCTACCGTGATCCCGGGGCCGATTACTTCACCCGGCGCGTCCCCACGAAGACCAGGGCCCGCGCCATCAGCCAGCTCGATCGCTGGGCTACCGCGTCATCCTCGAACCCGCCGTCGGCACCGCATAACCACACGCCGGACCAACCACCTCCACCACAACGATCGGCGGGTAACCGGGTCTGTCCTCACCAAATTGTGGTCACCATATTTTCGTATCAGTCGAGGTCGGCCAGGCATGCGCATCCGATGGAACGGGACGCGCAGGAGGTCCGGCGACGGCGCCGACTTCGGCGAGCATCGACTCGGCCCGGCCGGCGGCACCGAACGACAACTACTTCGCCGCACTCGCTCATCGCGAACGACCAGGGTTCGACGTATTGATGCAGCGGGCGCGGTGACGCACAAGTTGTCTTGTCCCTGGTCCCACCGGTTAGCACATTCGCCTCGCGGGTACACCGAAGCTGAGCAGTCTGCTGCGGCGAGAGGAGCACGTGTCGTGGACGAGCAATCGGTTCCCACCATGTCCTACTGCGGCCCGACGGGCGATCCGTTGTTCCTTCCGACGCTGCCGCGCAGCGTCTCTGCCGCTCCGGTCCGCGGCGAGGTACTCGAGGCACTGTTCACGATGTTGCCGCTACCGATGTGCGTCTTCGATCGGCGCTAACTGCTCATCGCCAATCCGGCGTCCGCCGCACTCGTCGGTTATCGCGTCGAGCAGCTCGTGGGTGATTACGAGTGGCTACTGTTGCCGTCCGATACTCCCCGGTGGCGGCGTTTCCTGCGGGACATGCACGGCGCCAAAGCCCCTCGGAGCACGTTCTTTCACCTCCGGCACCGCAGCGGGGACTGGTTATGGGCTCATGCCGCAGCAGCGGAGTTCACCGTCGGTGGCGCTCTTCTGATCGCGGTCACGTGGAAGGACTGCAGCACGGACCTCTGCGGACCCGCGGGCGATCTCCCCGGTCTGACGCGATGCCTGCGGGACCGGTATCGGACTACCTCTGACAGGTTCGGATCCGACAGAACGGTCGGTTCCCGCAGTTGTCAGGTGCATTCGCCGGGGGACAAGGTCAAGTACCTGGAGGTGGTGTACGATGTCGCGGCGACAGCCGACGTCGCCGTATCCAGCCTGACGTACGGGGACCACGTTCCAGTGAGCCTGGGGCTTCTCCGATGGGCCAGGTGGCTGCGGTCGGACCGCCGAGGCTCCGTAGTCAGACTTCGGTCGTGCCCGAATCCGGCGTCCGGTCAAGGACCCGGGAGCGGTGTAAGTGATCCGCTCCGGTGAAGCGGAGCGGGCGGCAGGTGCGTCGTCACATGCGTCCGAATGGGGCCTTCCAGCGTCGGTAACGGCCACTGCCGATGGGGTGCTGTGTGCTGATGATTAAGCGCACGCACCCGCCGGGAACGGTTCCACGACATATCTTGCTGCCCGCCGGCGTTGAGGTGCGCGGGTGACGGCTCGGCAACGGTGGGTGAGGGGCGATGAAAACCAGAGGTCAGTCGGTGGCGGCCGTCGGGGCGGGGTTTCTGCTTGGGCGGCGGACCGCGAAGCTCGCCGATTCTCCGGAGGTCGCCAAGCTCGTCGAGACTATTCGGGGCGAGCTGATGCCCGCCGCGAAAGCCGCGGCGGTCATCGCCGTCAACTCGCGCATCGATTCGCTGAACCGCCGGCTCGAGTCGGGCGCCGCGGACCCGGCGGCGGGTGCCAGGCGCAGGTCGGACGAGGTCCGCAACTTCCACGTCGTCGAGGCGGAAGAGTGCGAGGAAGAGCCCCCCGCGGGCGACGAGCCCGCAGAGGGCGAACAGAAGCGGGAAGACAGAAAGCTACCCGACAACGAAGGAGAGGAGCAGAACGAGGGGAAATTCGAGACCGATGAGAGTGACGAGGCCGCGCAGCCCGAGCAGGAAGAACCGCCAAGGCGCAGTCCGCGTACCCGACGGACCCGGGGCGCAAGCACGGCCAAGGAAATCCGGGAATGGGCCATTTCACAAGGCTACGAGATCTCCGCGCGCGGCCGCATACCCGCGAACATCGAGCAAGCTTTCCGCGAGGCTCACCGACCACCGGAGCGGATATCCACGCCGCGCGGCACATACGGCCGTCCGGCCACACCCGCGACCCGTGTTCCGGACCGCGGGTTCGAGGACTTGGCGGAGGATCGCCCGGACGTCCGAGCGATTGTGGCGACGTTAACCTCGGGCTTTCACGCTGGTCATGCCGGGGCATGAC
>NZ_WXYH01000077.1:0-111491 GCF_009872365.1 Rhodococcus sp. T7 | reverse complement strand
TCGTCTCAGCAAAATATTATATATCGTTTACAGTGGGGTCAAGCCCCGCCGGATCGGGGTACCCCATCGAGGCGACTCCCAGTCGGGTGGATCACGGCAAGGCACTTCCATGGAGCTATGGAACATTATATACTTTGCATGGTGCAGCTCACATATCGAGCAGAAGGCTCCGCCCACCAAGCCGGACACTTCGGTCCCGCCTGCGATCCGGACCACTTCCACCCCTTATCGACAGAAGAAGGAGCAGCACCGTGAGTGTGCAGACAGAAATTTGGCAGGGACAGTACGACAAGCTGTTCATCGGCGGACGGTGGGTGCAGCCGGCATCGGAGCGCACCTTCGACGTGATCTCGCCGGCAACCGAGGAGCTCGTCGCGCGCGTCCCGGAGGGCGTCGAAGAAGACATCGACGCGGCGGTCAACGCGGCTCGCGAGGCGTTCGACAAGGGGCCCTGGCCCCGGATGGCACTCGAAGAGCGGATCGCGGTCCTCCGGAAGCTCAGCGCGGAACTCGCCGCGCGCGAGGCCGACGCCGCCAGACTCGTCAGCGCCGAGATGGGATGCCCGATCACCCTGTCCACGAAGATGCAGTCCATCGGACCGCGCCTGCTCCTGGACTCCTTCCTGGACCTCGCCCCCGTCTACCCGTGGGCCGACACACGGTCGTCCGCGACCGGCAGCGCGCTGGTGACCCGGGAGCCGGTCGGGGTCGTCGCCGGCATCGTGCCGTGGAACGCCCCGCTGCTCATCACCATGATCAAGCTCGCCCCGGCGCTGCTGGCGGGCTGCACCATGGTCATCAAGCCCTCCCCCGAGACCCCGCTCGACGCGTACCTGCTCGCCGCCATGCTCGACGAGATCGGCCTCCCCGCCGGCGTCGTGAACATCGTCCCCGCGCAGCGCGAGGCCAGCGAATACCTCGTGCGGCACCGCGGCATCGACAAGGTCTCCTTCACCGGATCGACGGCCGCGGGCCGGCGGATCGCGTCACTCTGCGGCCAGGATCTGCGCCGCGTGACCCTGGAACTGGGCGGCAAGTCCGCGGCGGTCCTGCTCGACGACGCCGACCTCGACGCCGCGGTCGCCGCCATCCGCGCGGTCTCGCTCCGCAACAGCGGCCAGGTGTGCAGCAACAAGACCCGAATCGTGGTGGCGCGCTCGAGGCGTGACGAACTCCACGACCGGCTGGTGGACCTGATCAAGTCGATGCCCGTCGGCGACCCGTTCGACCCCGCCACCGAGATCGGGCCGATGGTCAGCGCCAACCAGCGGTCCCGGGTCGAGGGCTACATCGACGACGCGAAGGGATCCGGCGCCTCTCTGCTGGTGGGCGGCGGACGTCCCGACGGTCTCGACCGCGGCTGGTACGTCGAGCCCACGATCTTCACCGACGTCGACCCTGCCGCGAAGATCGCGCAGGAAGAGATCTTCGGCCCCGTTCTCACGGTGCACACGTTCGACACCGAGGCCGAGGCGATCGACATCGCCAACAACTCGGAGTACGGCCTCAACGGATCGGTGTTCGCCGCCGACCCCGAGCACGCGCTGGCAGTGGCACGCCACATCCGCACCGGCACAATCGAAGTCAACGGAAACCCGGCGGGCTTCAGCGCCCCGATGGGCGGTTTCAAGAACAGCGGCATCGGCCGCGAGGCGGGCCTCGAGGGCTTCGACGCCTACGTCGAGCTCAAGTCCTACGGAATCCCGGGCGGCCTGCTCGGTTCGCTCTCCTGACCCCGACCTACCGAAAGGCAACACACATGGGCACCATCCCCCCCGTCGAAGAAGCTGCCGCCCGGCTCGTCACGGATCTGACCTTCGACTCCATCCCCGCCGACGCGCTCGCCGGTGCGCGCCGCCTGATGCAGGACCAGCTCGCCCTTCAGGTCGGAAGCGCCTCGCTGCCCTGGAGCAAGGCACTGCTCGAGCTGACCCGCGCGGCGCACGTTCCGGGCAAGGCACACGTCGCCGCGATAGGCGACGAGATGAGCGCCGCGGACGCGGCATTCGTCAACGCCTCCTTCGGCCACGGCTTCGAATACGACGACGCCCACCGGGCCAGCTCCTCACACCCGGGCAGCTGCGTCGTATCGGCCGCACTGGCGGTCGGTGAGGAACTCGGCGCCACCATGCGCGAGGTGATCACCGGCATCGTCGCCGGCTACGAGGTCTACACCCGCATCGGCAACCTGGCCGCGCCCCAACTGCTCGAGCGCGGCTTCCACCCGCACGGGTTGCTGTCGAACTTCGGTGCGGCCGCCGTCGTCGCGAAGATGCGCGGCTTCGACGTCGAGACGACCGTGCATGCGCTCGCCATCGCCCTCAGTCACGCCTCGGGCACCACCGAGTACACGTCGTCCGGTGGCTCGATCAAACGCATCCACTCCGGCATCGGCACCCGTAACGGGATCCGCGCCGCCGAAATGGCCGCCGCGGGAATCACCGGTCCGACGACGTTCCTCACCGGCGGGAAGGGCTTCTACCGCACGTTCGTCGGACGCCCCGTCGCCGACGACGCCGCGGCCACGTTCGGCCTCGACAAGACGTTCGAGATCACTCGCGTGTGGGTCAAGCCCTACTGCTGCTGCGGCATCAACCACGCCTACATCGACGGTGCCCGCCAACTCGCGGCCCGCGCCGCGGACGTCGACTCGGTGCTGCTGGGCATCCAGACCGGCGGCGACGTGGTGATCGGCAACAAGAACGCCAACGCCTACGCACCGAAGATCATCGAGCACCTGCAGTACAGCCTGCCGTTCCAGTTCTCGCTGTCGCTGCTCGGCAAGGGCAACGGCTTCCGCACCCACAACGAGTACATGGCCGGCCGCCTCGACCTCGGCGCCGGCAGCGACGTCGCAACCCTCGCACAGAAGGTGAAGATCGAGGTCAAACCCGAACTGGACACCACCTACCCCGGCCGATGGGTCGGCGACATCACCGTCAACTACACGGACGGCACCAGCGAGAGCCTGTTCGTCGACAACCCCACCGGCACCGCCGAGAACCCGATGTCGCAGGAGGACCTGGACGCGAAGTTCCGGGACCTGACGGTGACCGCGATGGGCACCGAGTCCAGCGAAGCCCTGCTGCAGGCCATCCAGGGCGGCGATCTCGACCAGCCCGCGTCCGACTTCGCGGCCCTGCTGCACGTCTGACCCTCGGACGACACCCACACCAGCCCCACCACAAGGAGTGAACGATGAGCGGAGAACACCTCAACGCCCAGGCCCGCGTCGTGCTGACCGGCCTCGACGCCGACGGTAAGTCGACCTTCATCTCGGACGGCAACACCACCACCCGCACCGCCCAGCCGGGCTTCACCGTCATGGACGTCTGGCAGTTCGACAGTCTGCCCGTCGACGTGCTGGCCCCGTCGACCCTGGGCGCCGACCCCGTCATCGACCCGCCGAAGAACGGCCTCGTTGTCCGCCTCGCCAGCTTCCCGCCGGACTCGGAGTTCGACGCCGAGGGCTACAAGGAGTCGCTCGACGCATTCCACGGCGCCGACTCGCACGACGGCGACGCCAGTACCGACGGCGGAGTGTGGCATCTGACCGACACGATCGACGTCGTCACCGTCCTCACCGGTGAACTGTGGGCCGTCACCGAGACCGGTGAAACCCTGCTGAAGCCGGGCGACACGGTCGTCAATCGCGGCATCAAGCATATCTGGAGCAACCGGACCAGCGAACCGGTCCTGATCATCGCCACCATGATGGCGGGCACCCGATGAGCGCCGTACCGGCCATCGACCGGATGGAGACCTCCTGATGCGCGGTGTAGTTTTTCGCGGCAACCGCGAACTCGAAGTCCTCGACTTCCCCGATCCCACACCGGGACCGGGCGAGGTGGTCGTCGAAATCAAGGCGTCGGGCCTGTGCGGCAGCGACCTGAAGTTCTACCGTGACCCACCGGAGGCGGCGCTCAAAGCGCTCGGGTTCAAGGACTTCGCGTCACGGGGCCTCGGTGAGAATCCGGCGATCATCGCCGGTCACGAACCGTGCGGCGTCGTCGCCGAGATCGGACCGAACGTGGACCCGCGCGCGTTCACCGTCGGTGACCGCGTCATGGTGTTCCACTACAAGGGCTGCGGATTCTGCGACCTCTGCCGCACCGGCTGGACCCAGATGTGCACCCACGGCGCCACGATCTACGGTGCCACCGCGCACGGCGGTCACGCCACCTACATGGTGGTCCCGGCGGAGACCCTGGTGCCGATGCCCGAAGAGATCAGCTTCTCGGCTGGCGCCGCAATCGCTTGCGGCACAGGAACTGCCTTCGGCGCGCTCAGGCGAGCGGACGTCACCGGGCGGGATACGGTCGCTGTGTTCGGACTCGGCCCCATCGGCCAATCCGCGATCCAGTTCGCCTCCGCTCTCGGCGCCGAGGTGATCGCCGTCGACATCGCTGCGGACCGCCTCGCGCGGGCCGGGGAACTCGGTGCGCACCACGTCGTGAACTCCAGCAGCACCGATGCGGTGGAAGCGATCCGGGAGATCACCGGCGGTCGCGGTGCGACCGTGTCGATCGAGAGTTCCGGCGCCCCCTCCGCACGCGTCGCGGGCACCCGGTGCCTCGGCCCGTGGGGCCGCATCGCCCTGGTCGGCCTCGGCGGGAACATCGAACTCGATGTGTCGCCCGACATCGTGATCAAGCAGATCTCGATCATCGGTTCCTACACGTTCTCGAACGTCGGGATGGGCGAATGCGCGCGCTTCGTCGCGCAGCACGGCATCGACGTCGACGCTCTGTTCACCGACCGCTGGAAGATCGAGGACGCGGAAACCGCGTACAAGGAGTTCGACCAGCAGGTGCGCGGTAAGGCCGTCATCGAATTCTAACGGCGGCTGTTTGGCATGGCGGGTGCCCCGCATCCGAGGGGGGAGCTCGGATGCGGGGCGTCTGTGGGTGATGGAGTTGCGTTGCGGCGCTGTGCCGGTCAGGCCGCGGCCGGTCAGGCCGCGGCTGGTCCGGCCCGCCGGTTGTGGGAGGGCAGTGGTTGCCGGAAGGGGTCGACGCTCGGTGGGGGAATGAACCACGGGTGCCGGTCGGCGCCGATCTGCACCTCCCACCCGTCGTGATGGATGAGCCGGTGGTGGAAACCGCACAGCAGGACGAGGTTGTCCATGTCGGTGAGGCCGCCGTCGACCCAATGGACCGCGTGGTGCGCCTCGCACCACGAGGCCGGCGCTCCGCACCCGGGGAATGCGCACCCACCGTCGCGCACGGCCAACGCCCGACGCTGCTTTCTGGTGGCCGTCCTGCTGGTCAACCCGACATCCAGGGGTGCGCCGTGATCGTCCAGAATCACCGTGCTCACCTGCGCATCACACGCCAGATGCCGGGCAGCGGTGATCGTCAGCGGTCCCATCCAGGCCGCCCACGCCACTCCCGTTTCCGCCAGCACCGCCGCCCAGTCCTCCGCAGATGCGGGCCCGTCACCACTAGGGGATGAAGTGTGCGCGCTGGTGCCGCCGCTGCGGTCGGTGCCGCGGGCGTAGGCGAGGTCTCGCGCCCGCACTTGCACGCTGATGTGGGGGCGTTCGCCGGCTTCGGTGCCGTTCAATCCTGCTGCGAGATAGCGGCGCAGCAGTTCGGCGAACGCGTCGGCACGACGCCGCCCCGGGGTGCGTTCGTCTCTGGCACCGTCTGCCGCCGGCCGGGGTGCGGCCAGCTTCGACAATGCGGTCAGCAGCATCTCGCCGGTCACCGCATCCAGGTCACCTTTGACCGACACCCGTCCGTTCAGGGTTTTCGACGCGTGCAGTTCGTTGCGGTCGAGGTCTTCGCTCGCGGGGTGCTCGTCGCTTTCGAAGATTCGCTCCACCTTCGCGATGCCCTCGCGGATCAGGTCGGTGCGGGCCTGTGGTCCGTCCGCTGCGGTCAGAAACGCGTCCAGTACCGGACCCAGCGCGCTCAGTGGCATTCCTTTCGGCGGTCGTTCGCAGAACCGCAGAATCAGCCCCGCGTGATCCGCGGAGATCCTGCAGCCGTAAAACTTTCCGGCGACCTCGGGTTGCGCCCGCAGCCCTCGCGCCAGGTTCACGATCCGTCCCGCCGCCCCTGGTTCGAGCATCGTGTGCGCCGCCAGCCACGCCTTCGCATTGGGATGGCCCAGCACGTCGACCCGGCAGCGCGAATCCACGTCCATCAGTCTCACCCGAATCGCCTCGAGGCGGGTGATCTCCGCCGACACCGCCAACGCCGTCTCGAGCAACTGCGCCTCGGTCAACCGCAGCGTGTCGAAATCG
Organism: Rhodococcus sp. T7; assembly: GCF_009872365.1. Classification (NCBI taxonomy): domain Bacteria; kingdom Bacillati; phylum Actinomycetota; class Actinomycetes; order Mycobacteriales; family Nocardiaceae; genus Rhodococcus; species Rhodococcus sp. T7. The sequence goes on along the minus strand of NZ_WXYH01000077.1, from coordinate 105,241 downwards.
GCCGGATCACCGTCCGGCAACGCCCCCTGAGTTCTCTCCCCGTCCCCCATGCATCAAGACTAGATCGAACACCAGTTCGAGTCAAGAGTTTTCCAGTAATTCTCCTGTGCCGAAACGCATTCGGCACGGCGCAACCCAACCGCTAACTGGATGTACAGCAGAGTGTCCAGATAATTGGACACTTCTGCCCCCTCTTCCCGGTCTACGTTCAGCATGGCGAAGCGACAGTCCCCGCGCGATCAGGTGCCACTCACCGATACGAGGAACCACGGAGGTTGCATTGACGACTCGGAACCCACAGGCGACCGGACGAATACCGTCGGCCCGGGAGATGCTGCGAGTGCGAATACGTACGACCGTAATGGCGACCGGACTTGCCGCGGCCCTGTCCATCGGCGCTGTCACCACTTCGACAGCAGGCGCGGCTCCGGCGGAGTCGAGCTATCTTCTGGTCGGCGGCACGGGTTCGTCGAACATCGGAGTGTTGCGCGAATCGAACGGCCGGCTGACGCCCGTCGGGCAGCCGGTGCCCACCGATACGGGCACTCTGTCGGTCGCGGTCACGCCGAACGGCCGATTCGCGTATGTCGCGCACACCGTTTCGGGATCACTGCAGGGATTCCGCGTCGGCGACGACGGCGCCCTCGCGCGTCTGGAGAACGCACGGCTGTCCCCGGGGCAGCCGATCGTGGGTGCGGTCGTGAGCCCGGACGGGAAGTGGCTGTTCGCGACCGTCGGCTCGATCACCAACGAGGTGCAGACGTATGCCATCGCGTCGTCCGGAGCATTGTCGCTGGTCGATTCGGTGACCATTCCGGGTGCGACGAGCGGTCTGTCCATTCCGGTGGTCTCGCCCGATGGTCGATTCCTGTTCGCGCCGAGCTTCATCGGCGCGACGATGGATTCCTACGCCATCGGATCCGACGGGAGGCTGACGCCGGCGGGACCGCAGGTGCCGACGGGCGACCGTCCGGCGCTGCCGTCCGTGACGCCGAACGGCAAGTACCTGTACATCACCAACGAGGGAACCAACGACGTCTCCGGTTACCGCATCGCCCCCGACGGTGCCCTGACACCGATCGGACGCTTTCCGACCAAGGCGATTCCGCACGGCATGGCGATCACCCCGGACGGCAGATTCCTCTACCTGCCCCAGACCGGCGGCCCCGGTGTGAACGGATTCGAGATTCGAGATGACGGTGCGCTGGTTCCCCTCCCGGGTGCCGACGCACCCGCCGCACCGGGACACTTCCCCGGCCGCGTCGTGCTGAGCCCGGACGCACAGCGGCTCTACGCCATCGACACGCTCACGACGACCGGAACCGCGAAGGTGTTCACGTACCGGGTGCAGCCGAACGGCGCACTCGAGGCCACGGGAGAACCGCCCGTCGACACGGGCGTGACGTTCTCCGACGGCGCCACCGGAGTCTTCGCCTCTTTCGATACTGCGTGAACACCCCTACCTAGCTGTTTTGCGCCGCGGCGGACGCCACGGCGCGTGATCACCCGGCGAACCGCCGGCAGGAAGGACATCGACATGGGACTACTGGACGGCAAGGTCGTCTTCATCACGGGCGCCGCACGCGGGCAGGGTCGAGCGCACGCGGTGACCGCGGCCAAGGAAGGGGCTGATGTCATCATCACCGACATCTGCTCGCCCGTCGACGGAATACGCTACGAACTGGCGAGCAAGGACGATCTCGCCAAGACTCAGGCGCTCGTCGAGCAGACCGGCCGGCGTGCGGTCAGCGCCATTGCCGACGTCCGCGACCAGAGCGCACTCGACGCGGCCGTCGCACTCGGACTCGACACGTTCGGCCGACTCGACGCAGTCATCGCGAATGCCGGACTGTGGGACCTCGGACCCAAGGCCTGGGACATCACCGAGCAGATGTGGACGACGGTCACCGACGTCGTCCTCGGCGGGACGTTCCGGACCATCAAGGCCACCGCGCCGCACCTCGTCGAGCAACGCAACGGTGCGATCGTATGTATTGCCTCGGTGGGCGGCCTCGAGGCTACCGCCGGCTACACCCACTACATCACCGCGAAGCACGGCGTTCTGGGCCTGATGAAGAACACCGCCCTGGAGATCGCGGATTACAACGTGCGATGCAACGCCGTCTGCCCCGGTGCGGTGGACGCGAAGATCTGGGACAACCCGATGGGCCACCAGTTGTTCGTCGCGCCGGGCGAGGAGGCCGACCGCAGTGTGGCGATCGCCGCGACCTACGGCTACGCACCGCTGGCCGGCAGGCCCGCACTTCCGCCAAACGCCACGAGCAACGCCGCGTGCTGGCTGCTCTCCGACTACGCCGAGCACATCACCGGTGTCGCGTTGCCCGTCGACGCGGGCCACCTCCTCCTGCCCGGTGTGAACTTCGCGCCGCAGACCGAGGGGCCGGAAGCCGACCGCTACCGTTCGCCGGCCCAGTCACCCGACGACCTGTGACGTTCTGACGACATCGGGCCCCGACCGCACTCGGTCGGGGCCCGGTGTCTGTGCGTCTCCCCTCGCACGCCCCTTGCCTCCGAGCTGACATATATTATATTGTGTTCTCGCTCACATGTGATGCGAGTTCGTCGTCATCGCAGCTGGTCAAAAGGTGGTGTCGGAGTGCCCGGTAGGTCAGCGCATTCCACGGTCGACGCTCGGCCGGAGATCGCGTCGTCATGGATGCGTTCGCAACTGTGTGGCGTCGACGGCGATACGACGCCGAAGCTGGACAGGATCGACGTCGCATCGGACGGGTGCCTCGGACGCGCCGCGACGCCCGTTCTTGATCGCGTCTGCCTCGAGTTCGACGATGCGCCGCTGGTGTTCGTCCTCGCCGACCACGACGCCCGGATCCTGGATATCCGGCACACCCATCCCACTGTTCGAAATGCCCTCGACTGGACGGGCATCGAGCGCGGCATCCGGCTGGCCGAGGACGAGGTGGGAACCAACGCGGTCGGGACCGTCCTGGAATCCCGGCAACCACTACTCGTTCACGGCCCCGAGCACTTCATGTCCGCGTTCCACGAATTCAGTTGCTTCGGCCACCCGATCATCCATCCGATCACGCGACGACTCGAAGGTGTCCTCAACGTCGGAGGCGGGGCCGGCGAGGACCACCGGTACTTCGCCCCGATCGCCCGACGGGTGGTCCGGGACATCGAGGAGCGCATGGCGCTCGACACTCCTGTTGCGCAACGGAAACTGCTGGCCGAGTTCCATTCCGCGGCCCGGCGGAAGGACCGCTCGGTGATGGTGGTCGGCGAGGGCATGGTTCTTGCCACGCCTGCTGCGCTGGCCCTCCTCGATCCCGCTGACCATGCCACGGTCCGCGCCGCCGCCGACGCAGCCCACAAGTCGACCGCCACCCACCGCCTGACGCTCGAATCCGGACGCGACGTCGACGTCACCTGCACTCCCGTCGACGGCGGCAACGGTGTGCTGGTCGAATTCGCCACGGCGAGAGCGGATCGGAAACCCCCAGCCCCCATGGTCGAGGACTGGCCGCTTCTGGTCGTCGGAGAGACCGGCACCGGTCGGACCACCGAGGCGGTGCGTGCGGCCCGGGCGGGATCGACGATCGTCGACGCCGCGGATGTCGTGCAGAGCGGCGAGCAGGCGTGGGCAGTCGCGCTCGGCCGGGAACTCCAAGGGGACGGTGCGGTGGTGGTCATCGAAAATGTGCATCTGCTCACCGATTCGATGGCCACCCTGGTTGCCCGGCTCGTCCGGGGTACTCGACGGAAGACCGTCCTGACGTCGACGAGTTCGACTGACGTTTCGGGGATTCACCCGTCTCTGCTCGCCGTCTGCGCCGCACGGCGTGACCTGGTTCCGCTTCGTCGGCGCCGCCACGAGATTCCGCGGTTGGCGCGTCAGATGCTGACGGAGGAGGCCGCGACGTCCGGCGTGCGACTCACCACCGCGACGCTGCAAGTCCTTGCGGCGCACGAGTGGCCGGGCAACCTCGCCGAGCTTCGGCGGGTGATCCGCAGCGTGGCCCTGGCGCGTTCCGCCGGCGACGTCATCCCGACCGACCTTCCCGCGCCGTACCGGGCAGTCGGTGCCCCGCTGTCACCCATTCGCCATGCCGAACGGGAAGTCATCGTCGCGGCGATCGAGGCTGCGGGCGGAAACAAGCTCAAGGCCGCGCAGTCACTCGGGGTGAGCCGGTCCACCCTGTACAACCGGCTCCGGGTCCTCAAGATCGCGTGACCCTCCAACCAGTACATCGAGCGAAGTAATTCAATCGTCTTTTGGTCGTAGCGGAATACGACCGGCGGCAGATTCCCGGACAACGCGTCGGCAACCACACTGGAGCCCAGTATGGCAACCGTCGCATCCATCGACCGCATGATCCGCACCGGGATCGTGCCGATCCAGGAGTCAGCAGATGACACTCATCAGAACCAGCACGTCCGTCTTACCGGGGGTGCGCGCATGAAGACGCGAGGGGCCGTTCTGCTCGACGTCCCGGGACGGTACGAGATCGTCGAACTCGATCTCGACGAGCTGCGGCAGAACGAGGTTCGTGTCCAGATGGTCGCTGCCGGCCTCTGCCATTCGGACGATCACTTCGCCACCGGTGACCAGATGCCCGGGATACTTCCCATCGCCGGCGGTCACGAGGGCGCGGGCATCGTGGAGGCCGTGGGCCCCAACACTCCCGGTTACGAGGTCGGCGACCACGTCGTCTTCTCCTTCCTGCCGGTGTGCGGTCGATGCAAGTGGTGTGCCCGCGGGCTGCAGAATCTCTGCGATCTGGGGGCACTCCTGACGACGGGCTGCCGTTTCGACGATCCCGGTACGTACCGGCTCTCCCTCGACGGCAAGCCCGTCGGACAGCTGGCCGGGCTCGGAACGTTCTGCGAACGCATCATCGTCTCGACCGCGTCTGCGGTGAAGATCGACAAGGCACTCCCCCTCGAGGTCGCGTGCCTCACCGGGTGCGGTGTCGGAACGGGCTGGGGTGCCGCGGTCAACTCCGCCGATGTGCGCGTCGGCGACGTCGTCATCATCATCGGGATCGGCGGGATCGGCATCAACGCCGTCCAGGGTGCTGCCCATGCCGGCGCCAGTGCCGTCATCGCGGTCGATCCCGTTGCATTCAAACGGGATTCCGCACTGAAGTTCGGTGCCACGCACGCGGTCGCGACGATCGACGAGGCGAACGCAATCGCATCCCCGCTGACCAACGGCCAGGGCGCCGACTCGGCAATCGTCACCGTGGGCGTGATCACCGGAAAGATCGTCGGTGAAGCACTCGCTGCCGTCCGCAAGGGCGGGACGTGCGTCCCGGTCGGGATCGGCGATACCTTCACCAAGGACGGGGACATCAATCTGCACGACCTCACGCTGAGCCAGAAGCGCCTGCAGGGTTCGCTCTTCGGTGCGAGTCGGCCGACGTCCGACATTCCCGCGCAACTCGAACTCTATCGCCAGGGGAATCTGCTGCTCGACGAACTCGTGACGAACCGGTACACGCTCGAGGACATCAATCAGGGATACGAAGACATGAAAGCGGGCAAGAACATCCGGGGAATCGTGGTCTTCGATCACGGATGACCGGCCGCGAACACGCGCCGATGCGTTTCGAACTCGACATTTCGCCGATTCCAGGAGTCCTCATGACATTCGATCACGATCACCACTTCATCAACGGGCGGCGGGAACGCGCCCACTCGGCGGACCGTATCCCCGTGATCAATCCGGCCACCGAGGAGCAGTTCGCGTCCATCGCCGACGGCGACGCGTCCGACATCGACGCCGCGGTGACTGCTGCGGCGGATGCCGGTGAGAAATGGGCGGCGCGCACACCCGCCGAGCGCGCCGGCTACCTGCGCAGCATCGCCGCCGCCTTCGAAGCGCGCAGCGATGAGATGTCGGCGCTGGTCACGCGTCAGAACGGAACGCCGATCAGCATCTCCCGCGCCATGCAGAGCCAGGTTCCGGTCGCGTACCGGTACTTCGCGTCGTTGGCCGACGGCCTCGACACCGAGCAACTCGTCGAGACCGCCAGTGGTGACGCAGTGCTGCGTCGCGACCCTGTCGGCGTGGTGGGCGCCATCACCCCGTGGAACGGGCCCCAGCCGTTGATCGCCTGGAAACTGGGTCCTGCGTTGGCCGCCGGGTGCACCGCCGTGATCAAGCCCGCACCGGAGACCTCCCTCGACGCCCTGGTCTTCGCGGAGATCCTCGAGGCCGCAGGCATCCCCGAGGGTGTGGTCAACATCGTCACCGGCGGCCGGGAGACCGGCGCTGCCCTCGTCGCGCACCCCGGGGTGCAGAAGGTGGCATTCACCGGATCGACGGTCGCGGGCAAGGCGATCGCGGCCGAATGCGGCAGGCAACTCAAGCACGTCACACTCGAACTCGGCGGAAAGTCGGCGGGAATCCTGCTCGACGACGTCGACCTGGACTCCTTCACGCCCCTGGTGATGTCCGCGTGCGCGCCGAATACCGGCCAGACGTGCCGTGCGCTGACCCGGGTGCTGGCGCCTTCGTCGCGGTACGACGAGATCGTCGAGATGCTCAGCACGACACTGAGCGCCATCCCGCAGGGTGATCCGACGGACCCGGCCAACTTTTTCGGGCCGCTCGTGAGCGCGACCCAGCGCGACCGGGTCGAGTCGTATCTCGAACTCGGCCGCTCGGAGGGCGCCGAGGTCGTTATCGGCGGCGGGCGGTCCGCGAGATTCGACCGCGGCTTCTACGTGGAACCAACGATCTTCCAAAATGTGAATAACGGCATGCGCATTGCGCGCGAGGAGATCTTCGGCCCAGTGCTCGTCGTGATTCCCTACAACACCATCGACGAGGCGATCGCCATCGCAAACGACTCCGATTACGGACTGGGCGGCGGGGTGTTCTCGCCCGATCTCGACCGGGCGACAGAGGTCGCCCGGCGGATCGTGACCGGCAGTGTCGGGGTGAACACGTCGACTCTCCCGATCGAAACGCCGTTCGGGGGTCTGAAGAACAGCGGCATCGGGCGCGAACTCGGCCCCCAGAGCCTGGACGCCTACCTGGAGTACAAAACCATATTCCGCAACAGGTGACGAGAAGACCGCAGAGCGAACCCGGCGCTCGCTCTGCGGCACGTCACCGACGAAGCCAGTAGGCTACTGCTTCAGCACGATTCGATGCATCGAGCTTGCGCAGGATATGCGTGATGTGCGTCTTGACGGTTCCTTCGGAGATCGACAGCTTCCGTGCGATCGATCGATTGGCATCGCCTGCCGCCATCAGCTCGATGACGTCCACCTCACGGGTCGACAACACGGGATGGCGTGCGTCGTTCTTCGCGATCTCCGGCGTGGCAGCAATTTTCACGTCGCTCATCAACCGGGCCATCCCTTGACTGAGCGAGTTGAGCCCCTCCATGACCGAGACTCGCGCCAGCGTGTGACTCAACCCCTCGGCATAGAGGTTGAGCACCGCGCGGTCGGTGACATCGACGTCGCGGACCGGATAGCGATCGGCGTGGACGAGTCCGACAACCTTGCCGTGCGACCGCAACGGCGCCACGATGTACGAGGTACACCCGGACATCGACACCAATTGGCGATTCACCCGTGGATTGCTCTGGACGTCGAACACCAGGCCCGATCGGGCCCGGTCGACCACGTCCGACTCGATGATCGAGCCGTCGAGTTTCGGTGGATTGCCGCGGCCGGCCGCGACCATGTCCTGGGCCAGCCGGGGATCCCGCTCGATGACCATCGAATGCAGGTCCCACGTCGCATCACCGATGGTGGAGACGAGCCCGCGCTCGAACCCCATGGTGCACGCCTCCGCCGCGGCCTGCGACAGCAACTCGTTCGCGGTCGGCAGCGCCTGGAGGCGGCCGAGTGCGCGGCGTATCCGTCGCATCGTCTCGACGCCCTCGGCGACGCGGACGTCCTCGACCAGCGACTCCAGCTCGCGGACTCGGCCGAGGAGACCGGTCAGCTCCGCCAGACGAGGCGGCGTGGGGCACGCCCCGAGCCGATTCATCTCCGAGACCGCGCTGTCCCACACCTGCGTCAGAAGCCGCTTCGCGGACGATACGCGCGAGCACTCGGCGACGGGAATGCTGCAGTCCAGGACGTCACCGGCAGCGATTCCCAGCTCGCGAACCTGCGCGGTGACGTCGGCGTCCAGCATCACATCACTCTGCCGTCGATCAAGAGAACTCATACTCATCTCCACCACTCCCAGAAAGCGGACCTACATCATATACAAATATGATGTAGGCCACACCCCCTGCTTCCCGATGTCAGGGCTGGATGCCCATCTCCGGACCGATGTACTCCCGGACGCTCACCGCCTTCCCGTCGCGCGCCTCGACGATCTGCACGAGATGCAACTTGACCTGCTCGCCGCCCATCTCCAGTTCGACGGACGCCTCGTTGAAGAAGCCCTTTTCCGTGAAAGTGATTCCCTCGGGGCGGAAGTCCGGAACGGGGCCGTCCCCGGCGCGCTCGTACACGGCGGCGACGGCCTCGGACACCGAGACCCACTTGTCGTCGGCGCTGTGCCACACGGGACAGTCCTCGACGCAGATCTCGAGGAACAGGTCGATGTTCGCCAGGGCTTTGACCCAATTCTCCGAGAGTTCGATCGTTGCCTGGTCTGGGGTGCTGCTCATGTGGTCGGACCTTTCCTGTCGGATTCGCTGCAGGTGATCTGCGTCACCCATGCTGCCCGCACGTGAACCGATCGAGTGTCCAGATATCTGGACACCACCCGAATGCCGGGGATCGTCCATAAGTCGTAGTGGGAATCCGACCGCGGGCAGATGCAGGCGCACTGCACCATTCGCCACACTGACTCGACCCCTATGACACAGGTCACTCACTCGATCTGTTCACCTCCGCCTCGCTGCGGTCGACACCCATATCCGAATCCACACAGGAGTCCCATGACTACGGCAACAGTGGCGGCCGACCCGGGCCGGGTAACGCTCCGCGGCCGCCTGGGCCGCTTCGACCAGGCGTTCCTGGTCCTCGGCATCACGGTGCTACTGGCACTGGTCGGCGGCGCGACGACAACGAACTTCCTGACCACCGGAAACCTCACCAGCATCCTGAGCCTGTCCGCAGCATTCGGCATCCTCGCCGTCGGCGAGGCGATCGTGATCCTGGGCAAGGGTTTGGATCTGTCCGTTGCCGGTATCGGCCTCGGCTGCGCGCAGGCCACATTGGCGCTGATGAGCACCGGCATGCCCGAGTGGCGGGCGATCGGCCTGATGGTCGCCCTGGCCGTGGTCATCGGCCTCGTCAACGGCGTGATCATCGCGTTCCTCAACGTGCCCGCACTGTTCGTGACACTCGCTACCGGCATGCTGGTGATCGGCGGCATCGACATCCTCGTCCTCACCCAGAACGTCTACAGCGTTCCCGGCTCGTCGTTTCTCGCAGCGATCGGCAACGGTTCGGTGCTCGGGGTCCCGCGCCCCGTGATCATCGCGGGGTCGGCCTTCCTGGCCGCCTGGCTGTTCATTTCGTACACGTCCCCGGGACGCCTGATCCGCGCGATGGGAGACAACTTCGACACCGCCCGGGCCTCGGGTGCCCCGGTCCGGCCGCTGCAGATCCTCACCTACGTGATCTCGGCACTGCTGGCCGCGCTGGCCGGCTACGTCACGATGTCCATCCAGGGAAGCGTGCAGACGACAATCACGTCCTTCGACCCGATCCTGTTCACCGCGCTCACGGTGGTGGTGATCGGCGGAGTGTCGCTGTCCGGCGGCCGGGGAACCGTCCTCGGCGTCCTCGCCGGAGCGATGTTCGTCGGAATTCTCAACAACCTGTTGGTACTTCACGGTCTGAGCACCGCCGTCCAGGACCTCGTCCGGGGAGCGGTACTCATCTCGGCTATCGCGTTCGACGCATGGCTGCACCCGCGGAACGAGGAGACCGAGAAATCCGGCGAACTATGACACCCGTTCGGAAAGACCCGACTCACACACGATTTTCCGGCCATCAGAAGGAATCGAGAACCATGAAGACGATGAAGAAGATCGCCGCGTGCATCATGGCGGTGGCGGCCACCGTCACCGTCGCGGGGTGCACGGTCAACAGCGGCGCTGCCGCAACCCAGTCCGAGGGAGGCGAAAAGGCGTTCGGTACCAACGTCGAACTGCTCCCGGCTCGACAGACGGCACTCGACGCGATGCAGGGCAAGAAGATCGCTTTCGTACCGATCCTCTACAAGGGCTACCAGTTGACCGAGAACTGGGGCACGACGATGCAGCGCACGTTCGACAACCTGGGAGCGGAGTTCACGGTCTACGACTCGAACTTCAGCAGCGACCGCATGCTCAGCACCATCAACGATCTGATCGCCCGCAAGGCGGCCGACGTGCTGATCCTCCAGAATCAGGATCAGGGGCTACTCGACAGCGTCATCGACCAGGCGGCGAAGGCGGGCATCTACACGGTGGTGCTCAACATGATGTCCAACCGGCTCGGTGACGCGTTCGTCGGAGTCGATGTCTACGGTGCCGCGCAGTCGATCGCGGGTCGTGCCGTCGAGGACTGCGAAAAGCGCAACGCCCCCAAAACTATCTCGATCATCGACGGTCCCGGCAACGACCCGGCGTCGATCCTCTGGAATCAGGGCATCAAGGACGTGGTGGAACCGCTGGGCTACAAGGTTCTCGTCAACCACTCGCAGTTCCAGAATGCGCAGGCGCAGGCGGCCGCGGAGTCGGTGATCCAGCAGCAGCAGGGCGAGGTGTGCGGCTTCATGGTGACGTTCGACCTCAATTCGATCACTGTCGGGCAGACGGTCAAGGCAGCGGAGGCGCGAGGACAGGTGCAGCCGGGATCGATCGGCGTCTACACCCTCGACGCGGACAGCAACTGGTGCGATGCGCTGAGGCAGGGACTGGTCACCGCGTCGGCGGCCTACGACGTCCAGGGCATCGGTGCCGGAGGCGCCGCGGCAGCCCAGAACTTGATCTTCGGCGGCGCACAACCCGGCGCCGGCAACTCGGTCGCGTACGTGTCGAGCACCGTGGTCGACCGAAGCAACGTCGACCAGACCACCATCGCCTGCTACACGAGCCGGTAGGGACCGATATCCGATGACGACATCGACGACATTGCGCCGCAGCGGCTTCGGCCCGTTCCGCCGCGGAATCGACGCCTTCCCCCTGACCGGGGGCAGGCCGTCCGAACGAATCCCGCGGTTCCGCACGATCTCGGATCTGTTCGAGAAGCGGTGGATGGAGGGCGCCGTCCCGCTCGTGCTGGCACTCGCACTGTGCGCGTACGTCCTGGCGACGACGAACGTCGGCGCGGCCAACGCGCCGCTCATTCTCGACGAGGTGTCCGAGTACGGCTTGCTCGCGCTCGGCCTGACCGTCGTCCTCGTCGGCGGCGGCATCGACCTGTCCGTCGGGTCGATGGTGGGCGTCTGCGCGCTCGGGGCGATGGTCGCCGACCGGGTGTGGATGTGGCCGACCGCGGTCGTCGTCCCGGCGGCCGTCGTGCTCGGGGCGCTACTCGGATCGGTCAACGGGTACCTCATCGCCTATCGGCGGATGCGCCCGTTCATCACCACCCTCGTCACACTCATCGCGTTCGGTGGAGCGGCAGCAGCCCTGCAGAACGCATACAGCACGAAGATCGGCATCGGCAAGCCCTCCCTCGTGTGGGACTTCTTCAGCAACGGCACGATCCTCGGGATACCCACGGAGTGGTTCATCTTCGCGGTGGCTCTGATCGTCGTGCACCTGGCACTGACGCGCTCTCGGTGGGGCTGGTGGGTGACGGCCACCGGATCCGACCGGCGCTCGGCACGCCGAAACGGCATTCCGGTCACCGCCGTGACGTTCTGGACGTATGCCCTGTCCGGCGCGTTGGCCGGCACCGCTGCGATCCTGACGTCGGCGCGCCTCAGTCGGACCGACCCCAACATCGGAAGGGGTTGGGAGATCATCGTGCTGACCGCGGTCGTCCTCGGTGGGGTGAGCCTGAAGGGCGGGCGCGGTTCGGTACTCCGCGCCACGGTCGGCGTGATCGTGGTTGCCATCATCCAGCAGGCCACCGTCGCCGAAGGAGCCCAGGGCTCCTATTACACGGTCATTCTCGCGGCCGTGCTGCTGGTGTTCACGATCCTCGATCTGCAGTGGGGAAAGTACCGGCAGCGGGCGGTCGAGAAGCTGAAGATCGACCCGGCCCGCCTGTCCCTCGGCCCGTTGGTCGACGTCACCGAACCGGGCACCGTCTGGTCCCTGAACCGGCGTCTCACCGATGCGCCGCCGGTCGGCCTCGGCAGGATCCGGGGAGCGGAGGACTGCGCCGTCGACTCGGACGGCAACGTGTACTGTGGCGACCAGCGCGGCTGGGTGTGGCGGTTCCGCGGTCAGGACGACACCGAGGGGGAGATCTTCTCCCGCACCGGCGGATTCCCGTGCGGACACGTGTGGGATGCGGAAGGACGCCTGGTCGTCGCGGTGGGCGGCATGGGCATCTACCGCATCGGGACCGACGGCGCACCGGAACTCGTCGCCAACAAGGTGGGGCGCAGTCGCCTGTCACTGATCGACGATTCAGGCCTGCGCGCCGTCGACGATCTCGACATCGCTCCCGACGGCTCGATCTACGCATCCGACTTCTCCACACGGACCAACACCGCGGACTTCCTGCTCGAACTCGTCGAGTTCCGGCCCAACGGCCGGGTCATCCGCGTCACTCCCGACGGCAGGACCGAGGTGGTCGTGTCCAACTACGTCTTCCCCAACGGCATCTGCACCTCTCACGACGGCGAATCGATCCTCATCGCGAGTACCGGCCTGTGCCGCGTCGATCGGCTCTGGATCTCCGGACCGAAGACGGGGCAACTCGAACCGGTGCTCGAGAACCTGCCCGGCTACCCGGACAACATCAACCGGTCTTCTGATGGGCACTATTGGATGCCTTTGTGCGCCATGCGTACCCAGATGTCCGATCTTCTCGGCAAATATCCTGCGGTCCGTCGCCGCATGACCCGCGAGGTGTCCGTGGACAACTGGGTGGTGCCGCAGCTCAACGTCTCGTGCGTGATCAAGTTCAGTGACCACGGTGAGATCCTGTCGGTGCTCTGGGACGAGACGATGGAGAATTATCCGATGGTCACCGCAGCGAAGGAACGCGACGGTGCGCTCTACCTGTGCGGCGTCAGCAACAACCGTATCGGCCGGCTGGAACTCGACCCGAGTGAAGTCGGCACCGTCGACCCCTCGGCGGTGCCGGGGACCGCTCGCGCGCGCACTCCCGAGGAGGTGACCCGATGAGTTCGACCCTGCGCACCATCGGAGAATGGATCAACCCGAACCGGGGCAGGCACCGCACAGTGCCACCGATGGACACCGGATTGCGACCCAACCTCCGGCTGGACGAGGCACGAGAGCTCCTGCCTCCCGGGCGGTACGAGCCCGACGACGTGGTGATCACCCGTTCCGGCGCTGCGGTTTTCAGCAGCGGCAGCCTCGTGTTCGACTTCCGCGACGGTGAGGCCGTCCTCCGCGCCGAGTTCTCCGGGAGGGTGGCGGCCCTCGCGGACGTCGGCGACGACGTCGTCGCCGCGGTCGAGGGTCGCGGGCTCTGTGCGATCTCACCGTCCGGTGCGGTCTCGGAGATCTGCACGGACCCGTCGGTCACGTCGTGTGTGACCGCGCTGACGGCGACCCCCGACGGCGCTCTGCTCGTCGCCGTCGGCTCGACCGCCGGACCGTCGGCGGAGTGGGCACGTTCTCTCGTCACGGGCGATCGGTCCGGACGGATCGTGCGGGTGGACGGCGCCCGGGCACGGGTGGTCGCCGAAGGTCTGGCATGGCCGTCGGGGATCGGCATGGCCTCCGACCGCGACGTGCTCGTCTCGATCAGCCTCGAGCACCGAGTCGAACTGCGCGAACTCGCGGCGCTCGGGCACCGGGGGCGCACCGTGACGGCGAACCTACCGATCTACCCCGGTCGAATGAGCGCCGACGACGACGGCTACTGGTTCGCCGCACCGTATGTGCGCAACCGGGTCACCGAGATGCTGCTCGACGAACCCGAGGTGCTCGCCGAGATGGTCGGAACGATCAGCCGCGACGAATGGTTCGTCCCCCGCCTGCACAGCGGGGACCCCTTCACCGAGACGATGCAGATGGGACAGCTGCGGGTGCTCGGGATAGTGAAGAGCTGGGCGCCTGCCCGCTCCTGCGGACTCGTGTTCCGTATGGACCGCATGGGGCGGGTGGTCGAGAGTGCCCACGCCCGCGTCGACAGCAACCGTCACGGCGTCACCGGAGTCGCCGTTCGGGACGGACAGGTGATCGCCGCGGCACGCGGGTACGGAAATCTGCTGAAACTACAGGCGCACAACAGATGAGGACGGCAACGATGTCAGAGGTAGCAGACGGCTCATCCGCCGCACCGGTGATCCGGTTGACGAACGTCGGCAAGAGCTACAACGGAACCCACGCGCTCGCCGGGGTCGACTTCGATGTCCGCTCGGGCGAGGTCCACGCCGTGCTGGGTGAGAACGGTGCCGGGAAGTCGACGATGGTGAAGATCATCTCGGGCGCGGTCGCGCACGACACCGGCACCCTGGAGATCTCCGGGCGGGAGCGAACGTTCGCGACACCGCGCGAATCGGTGGAAGCCGGTGTGGCGATGGTGTATCAGGAAGGGTCGCTCGTCGAGTCGATGACGGTCGCCCAGAATCTGTTCATGGGCGACGAGAAGGTGTTCAACAATCTCGGTCACCTCAATGTCGTTGCCCGGGAACTACTCGAATCGCACAACTTCCACATCCGCCCCGACGTGGCGGCCGGTTCACTCGGTGTCGGCCAGAAGCAGATGGTGGAGATTGCCCGCGCGGTCCACCGGAATGCGAGCCTGGTGATCCTCGACGAACCGACCGCATCGGTGACACCCGAGGAACGGCTGCAGTTGTTCATGTCGATGCAGAGTCTCGCACGGCGCGGGATCGGCGTCATCTTCATCACCCACATGCTCGACGAGGCGTTCGAGCAGGCGGATCGCATCACCGTGCTGCGCGACGGCGTGGTCCAGGGGACCCTGACGAAACCGGAGTTCACCCACGACCGGGTGGTCAAGATGATGGTGGGCCGCACCGTCGAGATGGGGCGCGTGCCACCGGGCCGCACGCCGGAACCGACGCCGACACTGCAGGTCGAGGACCTGACGCTGCTGCCCGCGGTGCGCAACATGGCGTTCTCCGCCTATGCGGGTGAGATCGTCGGCCTGTACGGGCTGGTCGGTGCGGGGCGCAGCGAGGTCGCGATGATCATCAGCGGCATCACGAAGCGTCGTCGCCTCCGCGGTGGCACGGTGCAGCTCAACGGAAAACCGGTTCGCTTCCGGACACCGCGACACGCCCGCCGGGCCGGCATCGTCTACATCACGGAGGACCGCAAGGCCTCCGGCTTCTTCAGTCATCTGACCATCGCGGACAACATCTACCTCGGCCACCTGTGCAGTGCCCTCCGACTGCCGTTCCTGTTCCGTCCCCGGGTCCGGAAGACGATGGCGCAGCGGTTCGTCGATCAGTTCGAGGTCCGCACACTCGCGCCGGACAAGGCCACCCTCGAGGAGTTGAGCGGCGGAAATCAGCAGAAGGTCGTGCTCGCCAAGGGATTGACCCGCAAGCCGCTGGTCGCGATCATCGACGAGCCGACCCGCGGTGTGGATCTGGGCACGATCCCCGAGATCCACGCGATGATTCGCGCTCTCGCCGACGACGGAGTCGCGGTGGTGGTCATCTCGTCCTACCTGCCCGAGATCCAGGCACTGTCCGATCGGGTCCTGGTGGCACGCGCGGGCAGCATCGCAGCCGAGTTCTCACCGGACGAAGCCGACGAGGAGAGCCTCATGTTCGCGGCGGTGCACTGACGGGCGGCGCCGCGGCCCCCCGTCAGAACACCCGTCAGGGCAGCCGTTCGATGAGGTTCACCTTGACGTGGTCCGGTCGCGCGAGGGTGAGTTCGGGCACGAGTTCGACCACCGCCTTGACGCCCAGCGCCGACCGGACCCGCTGCTCGATCGACGACCGCAGTTCGTCCTGTTGCTCGGCGCGTTGTCCGTCGGCGTATTCCACGACGAGCACGAGCGGCTTCTGGGTGGAATGCCCCTCGAAGTCGGCGCGGATGCGCATCTCGCCGGTGGTGGCCGGCGCCAGCTCCGACACCAATTGTTTGACGGCGGAGGGGAAGAGGTTGATGCCGCGCACGATCAGCATGTCGTCGGTCCGGCCGACGCACCGCACCTTGTACCCGGTGCGGCCGCATGCGCAGTCGGTGCCGGTGACCACCACGTGGTCGCGGGTGCGGAACCTCAGCAACGGCGACGCCTGGCGGCGCAGGGCCGTGTACACCAACTCGCCCTGCGCGCCCGCCACCGGCGCGACGATGTCACCCGTCGACGGGTCGATCAGTTCGGCGACCATCAGGTCCGGGGAGAGGAAGTGCATGCCGTCGCCCTCCTCGCACTCGCCCCAGTAGATGCACGCGATGTCGGTGCCGCCGAGCATCTCCCGCGACGTCGCTCCCCACAACGACTCGAGCTTGCCGCGGACCGCGGGCAGACCGCCGCCGGGCTCGCCGCCCACGCTGATCGCCCGCACACCCAGATCGCGGGCGGCCACGCCGAGGATCGCCGGAGCCTGCTCGGCCAGATACGCCAGGAAGTTCGGCGTCCCGATCAACGCGTCGGGCCCCTGATCGGCCTGTACCCGCAGGAGTCGCTCCGCGCCCGCCTCCGCGCCGATCGGGATGTCCACGATGCCCATGTACTGCGCCATCTGCACGACGGGGATTCCGCCGACGAAGCCCTTGCTCATCCCGAATCCGTGCAGCAGCCGGTCACCGGGCCGGAAACCGTTGGCGTACAGGGCTCGCGCCCCGAGCTCGGACCAGACGTCGATGTCGCTCCGGGTCAATCCGACGTAGGACGGGCTGCCGGTGGTGCCCGACGAGGCCTGGATCTGCACGATGTCGGCGCGATCGGCGGCGACGTGGCTGCCGAGCGGCGGCGTCGCCGCGAGACTGTCCCGCAATTCCTGCTTCTCGGTGAACGGCAGCCCGGCGAGGTCCGCGACCGTCCGCACTCGGGTGACGTCGACGGAATGCTCGGCGAACTTCTTCCGGTAGAAGCCGCTGCGGGCCGCGAGATACTCGAGTTGCTCACGCAGACGAGTGTTCTGCAGCTCCGCAGCGTCGCCGGGCGCGAGCGACTCGGCCTCGCTCCAATGCCGTGCCGAATGGGGAACAGCCATAGCACTCACCGTCCTTCTACTCGAATTCGGCGCGAATGGCGTCGGTGTGCGCGCCCAGTGCGGGCACCGAACCGCTGCGCACGGGCCACCCGTCCGCCACCGCGGGCGGCAGCAGCGCGGGCACCGGGCCGGACGGGGTACCCACGTCGCGCCACCGTCCGCGCTCGACCAGTTGCGGGTGCTCGGCCAGGTCGCGCACGCTGTTGAGCCGCGCGTTGCCGATGCCCGCGGAGTCCGCCGTCTTCTGGATCTCCGCCAGCGTGTGCTCCGCGCACCACGCGGCCACGACGGCGTCCAGTTCGTCACGCGCCGCCACGCGAGTGTCGTTGTGCGCGAACCGCGGTTCGTCGGCGAGTTCGGGCCGGCCGATCATCTCGGCCAGGCGCCGCCACTCGCGGTCGTTGGTCGTCCCGAGCACCGCAGTCTGGCCGTCGGAGGTGGGATACGCGCCGTAGGGCGCGATCATCGGCGAGCCCATACCGACGGGCACCGGCTCGGTACCGGCGTGGATCACCTGGTTCAGGGCGAACCCCATCATCTCGGCGACGGTGTCGAGCATGGCGATCGGGATGACCGCTCCCCGCCCGGTCCGCTCCCGGTCGTAGAGTGCGGCCAGGACCGCGGAGTACGCGTACAGCGCCGTGCCGACGTCGGCCACCGGGATACCCGGTTTGGCCGGCTGTCCCGGCGCGCCGGTGATGCTGCAGGAGCCACCCTCCGACTGGATGAGCAGGTCGTAGGCCCGCTTGTGGTCGAGGGGACCACCCTTCCCGTATCCGGAGATGTCGACGACGATCAGCCGCGGGTAGTTCCGCGACAGTTCACCGGTGCCGATCCCCAGCCGATCGAGGGCGCCGGGCGCGAGGTTGCTGACGACGACGTCGGCGGTGGCGAGGATGTTCCGGAAGATGCCCATGTCGGCTGCCGACTTGAGGTCCAGCGCCGCCGACTCCTTGCCGTGGTTCAGCCACGTAAAGTGCGCCGACATCCCGCCGACGACGGAGTCGTAGGCGCGCGTCGAGTCGCCGTAGCCCGGGGCCTCCACCTTGATCACCCGGGCCCCGAGGTCCGCGAGGTGGCGCGTGCACAGCGGTGCCGAGATCGCCTGCTCCAGCCCGACCACGGTGATGCCGGCGAGCGGGCCCTGCGTTCGTTGTTCGGTTGCGGTCACGAGAACTTCGGCTCCCTCTTCTCGCGGAACGAGGACACACCCTCGGCCACGTCGGGACCACCGAAGCCGAAGAACTCCAGCCCCAGCGAGGCGTCGAAGATCGGCATGGCCTGGCGGTACCACCCGTTGAGCGCCATCTTGGTGCCCTGGATCCCGGCCCGCGAGCCGGCGGCCAGCTTCCGCGCGATCTCCATCGCCCGGTCCTGCACGTCGTCGTCGTCGACGCACAGCGACACCATGCCGATCCGCTCGGCCTCCTCGCCGGTGAGCACCTCGTTGGTCAGCAGGTGGTACTTGGCCTTCGCCATGCTCGTCAGCAGCGGCCAGCAGATTGCCGCGTGGTCGCCGGCGGCGACACCCAACCGGACGTGACCGTCGACGATCTTCGCGCGGCGGCCCGCGACGGAGATGTCGGCCAGCAGCGCGGCCACCAGACCGGCGCCGGCGGCAGGTCCGTTGATCGCGGAGATGATCGGCTGCGGGACCTCGATGATGTTGCGCACCAGGTCGCGGGCCTCACGCATCACCCGCGATCGTGACGCGTAGTCGCCGATCATGTCTTCGACGAGGTCGAAGCTGCCGCCCGCCGAGAACGCCCGATCACCTGCTCCGCGAATGACCACGGCGCGCACCGACTGGTCGAGTCCGATCACCGGCCAGATGTCGGCCAGTTCGCGGTGCGCGTCCGGGCCCACCGCGTTGAGGTTCGGCCCGTCGAGCACGATGCGGAGAATGCCGTCTTCGGGGCGGTCGACCTTCAGTGAGGTGAAGGCCTCGTAGCTGGTCACCATTACTTCCTTCCTGGAATTTCTCGGTTCGAGCGGGGCAACGGCGGCCTTGTCAGTCGCCGACGCCCCACCGAGACGCGACGTCCGCGGGCGCGACGGTGCCGACCCGCGGCGTCGCGGGTTCGCGCGCCGGGGTGCCGCTGAAACGCGGCGCGGGCATCGGATGCAGGACGCCGCCGACGGTCCGGTACACGCCCCGCTGGGTGTTGTGTGGATCCACCGCAGCCTCGTCGAACGTGAGCACCGGGGTGACGCAGGCATCGGTACCGGCGAACACCTTCTCCCATTCGTCGCGGGTGCGGCGCTCGACGGCGTCGCCGATGAGCTTGCGCAGGTGCGGCCACGATTCGCGATCGTTCTGGTCGGGCCAGTCGGCGGTGTCGGGGCCGAGACGCGACGTGAATTCCCGATAGAAGTCGGGTTCGAGCGCTCCGACGGCGATGTACCCGCCGTCGGCGCACCGGTAGGTGTCGTAGAACGGTGCCCCGGAGTCGAGGAAGTTCGTCCCCGGATCGTCCGAGTAGAGGCCGGCCGCGCGCAAACCCTGCAGCTTGGCGGTCAGGGCCGCGACACCGTCGACCATGGCGGCGTCGATCACCTGGCCTCGCCCCGTGCGGGCGGCGGAGACGAGGGCGCACGCGATGCCGTACGCCCCCATGGCACCGCCTGCCGCGTAATCGCCGAGCAGGTTGATCGGCGGGCGGGGCGCACTGTCCGACCGTGCCATGGCATGCAACGCGCCGGACTGCGCCACGTAGTTGATGTCGTGTCCGGCGTCCCGTGACCGGGGACCGGTCTGTCCGTAGCCGGTCAGCCGCACGTAGACGAGACGCTCGTTGCGGGCCATCACGTCGTCCGGTCCGAGACCGAGCCGCTCGGTCACTCCGGGGCGGTAGCCCTCGATGAAGATGTCCGCGAAAGCGGCCAGGCGCAGCACACTCTCACGCCCGGCCGGGTCCTTGAGGTCGACGGCCACCGCGTCGACGCCGCGGTTGACGACGTCGACTTCCTCGGTCAGACCGTCCGTCTGGCTGAGCGCGCGCGCCGACCGGTTGGGCGGCCGCACCACCCGCACCACGTCGGCTCCCATGTCGGCGAGCAGCATCGAGACGTACGGCACCGGGCCCATTCCCGCGAGCACCAGTGCCCGGACTCCAGCCAGCGGACCGGTCATCGTCACACTCCTTCGTCGGTGGGCTCAGTACGACCGCGGCAGGCCGAGCACCTGCTGCGAGACGTAGTTGCGCACCATCTCCTGCGAGAACGGCGCGTTGCGCAGCAGTCGCACCTCACGCCACAGCCGCTCGATGTGGTACTCCTTCGCGTACGCGTACCCACCCAGCGTCGAGAACACGCGGTCGCATGCTTCGAATCCGGCCTCGGCGCCGAGGTATTTCGCCGCGGCGGCCTCGTGACCGCACTCCTGCTTGTCGTCGAACAGTTTCGCGGCGTGCATCGCCATGCGCTCGGCCGCCTCGAGACGGATCCACGAGTCGGCGAGCGGATGGGCGACGGCCTGGTTCTGGCCGATCGGACGATCGAAGACCACGCGGTTCTTCGCGTACTCGGTGCCGATCTCGAGGGCCGCGCGGCCGAGGCCGATGCCCTCCATCGCGACCACGATGCGTTCCGGGTTGAGCCCGTCGATGATGTAGTAGAAGCCCTTGTCGACCTCGCCGACCACGTCCTCGTCGGACACGAACAGGTTGTCGATGAACAACTCGTTGGTGTCGATGGCCGCGCGGCCCAGCTTGTCGATCTCGCGGATGGTGACGTGCTTACGGTCGAGTTCGGCGAAGAAGATCGTCATTCCGTGCAGCGGCTTGTCGTCGCGCCGCGGCGACGTGCGGGCCAGCAGCAGGATGCGGTGCGCATTCTGGGCGTTGGTGATGAACACCTTCTGGCCGTTGATGACCCAGCCGCCGTCGACCTTGGTCGCCTTGGTCTTGATGCGCGACGTATCCACGCCCGCAGTCGGTTCGGTGATGCCGAACGCCGTGAGCATCTCACCCGACGCCAGCTTCGGGAGGTACTTCTTCTTCATCTCCTCCGAGCCGTACCGGACGATCGGCGCCGGCGGGAAGACGTAGAAGTGGATCGCCGAGCCACCGCTCATACCGCCGCCGGAGGACGCGATCTCGCCCATCATCACCGCGGCCTCCTGGAGGCCCAGGCCGATTCCGCCGTACTCCTCCGGGATCATCGCGCCGAGCCAGCCGCCGTCCGCGAACGCCTTGATGAAATCCCAGGGGTATTCGTGCTTGCGGTCCTTGTCCAGCCAGTAGTCGTTGTCGAACTTCCGCGCCAGCTCGCGAGTCGCCTTGCGGACGATCTCGATGTTGCTCTCGGTATCGAAGTCTGCCATCTCAACTCTCCTAGTCTTCGCCCGCGTACACGGGGATGTCCTCGAGCGGCGTCGCCGGATCCAGCGACGACATGTCGCCGATCGGGGCACCGATGAACCGCGACCGAATGGCGCGGCGCATGATCTTTCCGTTCTTCGTCTTCGGCAGCGTCGACACCGCATACACCTCGGGTGCAAAGGATTTGCCCGCGTTGGCCAGCGCCGTCGCCTGCAGGTCGTCGTTGTCGACGCCGTCGGCGCGCAGCACCGCGAACGCCACCGCCCGCTGACCGCGCATCTCGTCCGGCACGCCGATCACCGCGACCTCCGTGATCCGGTTGTCCCGCAACAGAGCGGCCTCGATCTCGGCCGGCCCCACGCGGCGTCCGGACAACTTGATGGTGTCGTCCGAGCGGCCGTGGATCCGCCACATGCCGGCAGTGTCGATGCTCGCCAGGTCGCCGTGTACCCAGATGCCGTCCCAGCGGCTCCAGTAGGTGTCCAGGTAGCGGTCCCGGTCCTGCCAGAACGCGTGCGTCATCCCGGGGAACGTGTTGAGCACCGCCAGTTCGCCGATCTGACCGACCACCGGTTTGCCGTCGTCGTCGAGCACCGCGGCGTCGACACCGGGCAGCGGTCCGGTGAAGGCCGCGGGCGCGGCGGGCAGGAACGGGTAGCCGACGAGGATGCCGCCGCCGACCTCGGTGCCGCCGCTGTAGTTGACGATCGCGCGCTCTCGCCGGCCGACCTCCTCGAACAGCCAGAACCACGTCGGCTCGTCCCAGGCTTCACCGGTCGAGACGAACGTCTTCAGGGTCGGCGTCTCCGGGGCGGTGCCGTCGCCCGCCGCCTTCAGTGCGCGTGCCGCCGTCGGCGCGATGCCCTGCACGGTGACGCCGTTGCGGTTCACGATCTCCCACATACGATTCGGTGCAGGATGGGTGGGAAGACCCTCGATCATCACGATGGTCGCGCCGAGCTGCAGCGGGCCGGTCATGAGCATCGGGCCGACGAGCCACCCGAGGTCGGTGATCCAGGAGACCACGTCGTCGGCGTGCACGTCGAAGCCGTAGGCGAAGTCGACCGCCGTCTTGGCCGCGAAACCGCCGTGCGAGTGCACGATTCCCTTCGGCCTGCCCGTGGTGCCGGACGTGTAGACGATCGTCAGCGGGTCGTTCGACTCGGTGTCCGCCACGTCGACAGGGTCCGGATCGGCGGGTAGTTCGTCGTAGTAGACGTCGCGGCCGGCCTGCATCGGCACGTCGGTGCCCAGGTGCCGGATCACCACGACGGAGCGGACCGACGGCGCCTGGGCCAGCGCGGCGTCCGCGGTCGCCTTCATCTCGACGACCTTGCCGCGACGCGTCGTGCCGTCGGCGGTCACGAGGAGCACGGCGTCCGAATCCTGCAGTCGCGTGGCCAGGGCGTCGGGCGCGTAACCACTGAACGTGGGTACCGCGACAGCGCCGATCATGGCGACGGCGAGGAAGGCCACGGCCGCCTCGGGCACGACCGGCATGAACAGCACCACGCGATCGCCGCGGTGCACGCCCAGCCCCGCGAGGTGCGCCGCGAACCGGCTCACCTCAGCCGCGAGTTCCGCGAAGGTCAGCGTGCGCCGCTGTCCCCCGTCGCCCTCGTAGACCACCGCGGTCTTGCCCGCGAGATCGCCGCGGGCATGCCGGAGGGCCGCCAGTTCGGCGACGTTGATCCGGCCGCCCGGGAACCATTTCGGGAACTCCCGGCCCTCGGACTCGTCGAGCACCCGGTCGAACGGCGCCGAGAACGCGACGTCCAGGTCGGCCAGCGCCTCGCGCCAGAACCACTCGGGGTCGGCGACGGCGCGACGGCCCAGTTCGGCGACAGCGGTGGCATCGTCGCCGAAGCCCCAGCTCTTCATCGCCGCGAGCAGCCTCGCGCGCTCGCGCACCGCGGGGCCGGGAACCCAGGCCATCTCCTCGGGCTGGCTACTGATGCCCATTTCCGTGTTCTCCTCGTCTGGGGCTGTCGGTCGTCGGGTCGGTGTGAGCGGTCAGGCCTGCTCGCCGGCCGACTTCTTGAGCATCAGGCCGACGCGCGTTGCATCGCACACGATCTCGTCGCGCTGGTTGAGTCCGTAGTGACGGAACGTGACGATTCCGGAGTCGTTGCGGCTCTTGGACTCCCGGGCCGACACGATCTCGGTGCGCACGTGGATGGTGTCACCGTGGAACACCGGCTTCGGGAACTTGATCGAGTCGAAGCCCAGATTGCCGAGGGTGGTGCCGTACGTGGTGTCGTGCATGGAGATGCCGGAGACGAGGCCCAGGAGGAACAGGCTGTTGACCAGGCGCTGCCCGTGGATGGAGTCCTTGCTGTATTCCGCGTCCAGGTGGAGCGGTGCCATGTTCAGGGTCATCGTGCTGAACAGGACGTTGTCGGTCTCGGTCACGGTCCGTCGAACCTCGTGATCGATGACCATTCCCGGTACGAATTCCTCGAAGTACAGACCCGGCATGTGACGTCCTTTCTCTCGAGCGACGACGAGTCCGATGCTCGGTCGCTGCAGTACGTGAGCCTCACTCTAGAATAAATATATTATGCATGCAAGGGATCGCATTTGATGTCTGATGCATTCCGGCACCTCTGGACGTAGTGAAAAGATAGTATATGATGCATGCCACACTGTGTTGATGGTGTGATCTCGCGGACAAGACCGAAGGACGCCCTTACGTGAACAAGACAGACGAACAGCGCATCGACCTCGCGTCCACGCCGGTCTCCCGGTCGGGACCGGTAACAGAACCTCGCAAGCTCACTGCCTGGGGCCTCACCGGAATGCTCGTGGTGCTGTACCTCATGAACGCGTCCGACAAGGCGGTGTTCGGGCTCATCGCCCAACCGCTCAGCGAGGACCTCGGGCTCAGCGCCTCCCAGATCGGCTTCACCGGCAGTATGTTCTTCCTCGCCTTCAGCTTCGGCGGCTTCTTCGCCGGGCCGATCAACAAAGTTCTCGCGCTCCGCTGGTCCATCGCGATCATCGCCGTGCTGTGGGGCGTCGTCATGCTCCCGCTCGTCGTGTGGTCGACGTTCGCGGTGCTGCTCGCGAGCCGGATGCTTCTCGGCCTCGCAGAGGGGCCGACGTCCGCATTGCTGCACACCGCCGCGTACTCGTGGCACGCGCCCGCGAAGCGGGGCCTGCCGAGCGCGCTCATCATCAGCGGAAGCATGCTGGCCAAGATGGCCGTCGTCCCGATCCTCGCGCTCGTGGTTGCCGAGTACGGATGGCGGGCGGCCATCATGGTGCTCGCGTTCGCAACCACGCTCTGGTGCATCCCGTGGCTCCTGACCTGGCGGCCCGGCCCCTACACCGTGGGTGGCAAGCACACGTCCGCTGTCGACGACGCCGACAGCGAGCCGGCAGTCAGCTGGAAGCGCCTGCTCACCTCGAAGACTTTCGTGTCCGCCGTCCTCGTCGCGATGAGCGCATACGCGCTGATGACCGTCGTGCTCACCTGGCTGCCCTCGTACTTCGAGCAGGGCCTCGGGTACTCGCGCCTCGAATCGGGCACGCTGTTCGCGGCGCCGAGCTTCGTCGGGCTCGCGACACTCGTCGGCGGTTCCTGGCTGAGCGACCGCGGGATCAGCCGCGGCCTGTCCATCCGCCTGGTCCGCGTCGTCGTGCCCTGCGTCGGCGTCATCGTCGCCGGGGTGTTGCTGCTGAGCCTGCCCGCCCTCGGATCTCCGATTTTCGCGGTCTGCGCGGTGTCCGTGGCGTACGGACTGGTGGTCGCGGTGTTCCCGCTGCTCAATGCCGCGGTGATCGCGACGTGCCCGCCGCGCCAGACAGCCGGCGTCATCGGCGCCTTCTTCGCGATCCAGGCAATCGGCGGAATCGTCGGACCGTGGTCCATGGGGATCGTCGTCGACGCCTCGGCGACCAAGATCGACGGGTACCAGGCGGCGTTCCAATGCCTGGGCATCGTGGGCGCCGTCGTCGCGATCGCCGCACTCGTCCTCGCCGACCCGGCGCGCGACCGCGAACGCCTCCGCGTCTCCCGGTGATGCACCGGTAGCGCCTGGCCGCTCCGGCTTGTGCCCGGTACTTCTGTCGACCGTCAGAAGTACCGGGCACACACGTCTGTCGACGAAGCATCCGAGCTTGGTTGCCCCTTCCCGACTTAAGATATATTATGTTTGAACCCTCGTCGAGCGATCGGAGCGTGTTCCGTGAGTGCACCGCACGCCGCACCGGAAGTCACCCCGGAAGAATGGCGATTGCGCGCGCGCTGCCGCGGTATGGACATCGCCGTCTTCTACCTCGACGAGGACGAAAGAAGATCCCAGCCTCAGCGCGAACGCATCGCGAAGGACATCTGCCGGCGCTGCCCGGTGATCAGCGAATGCCGCCAGTACGCCATCCAGTTCGGCGAACAACACGGCGTGTGGGGTGGATTGACACCGAGAGAACTCGGCGCCGCCCGCAAGTGGAGTCGCTGGCAAAGATAGCCGCACCGGGTCTGCACACCACCGAGCGTCCACACACCACCGCCCTCGCCGTCGAAACGGCGAGGGCGGCATTGTGGTTCGTCCCGATCAGGCAGTGGGGTCGGGCGCCAGCCGGTTCAGCAGTGTCGAGATGTCGTCGACGTTCTCGAGGTCGTACACGGCCTCGACGACGGCGGCCGCGTCTGCGTCGCTCACGACACCCTCGACGTTGTGCCGGAATTTCGCGATCAGTTCCTCGTCGGTCATGTACGTGACCGGGTCGGGGGACGGACTGCCCTTGGGATAGCCGCGTTCACCGGAGAACGTGGTGCCCCGGGCGTGGACCTCGACGCGCGAGCGACGCGCGGCCGGGTTGCTCGCCAGCGCCGCCGTGTAGTCGGGGTGCTCCTGGAAGGTCGTCTTCGTGGTGAGCGCAAGGACGGACGGATCGAGGACCGCTTCCGGTGTCTGCCAGTCCTTTCCAGGAGGAATACGGTGGGCGGCGAGGGCCAGGCCGTGGGTCATGCTGAACTGGGCGTCGCGCGGATTGCGGATGGTCTCGTTGACCCACACGGGCTGCATCACGAAGCTCTCACCCCAGGCGTCGATGGCGTCGATCTCGCCGGGCGCGAGGTCGTTGGCCTCGACGATCTCGGTGAGGGCGTCGAACAGCGCGTGCATCACCCGGCAGTGAGGGTAGGGCTTGAACGACTGGAACGGGGTGAAGGTCCACTCCGTCCCCAAGCCTGCCGTGATCGGCGCCGGCTCCCACCGCGAGGTCCCGATGAACCGGGGGAAGCCGTACTCGCGGTCGTCGAGCATCTGGCGGTCGCCGGTGTGCCCGAGTTCGGCCAGGTTCGCGGCCGTCACCGCGGAGAGGGCCATACCCCCCGCGAGCTGGTATTTGATGGTGGTCGACGGTGCGTGCATCATCCACGCGCGCTGGGTGTTGGTGGGCATCGTCGAGCCTATGATGCCGAGCGCATCGGCCAGCGTGTCGCCGGAGAACCCCTTGACGACGCCGATCGCGGCAGCGGCACCGAACAGCGTGCTGCTGTAGCCGATGACCTTGGGGATCGTGACCACACCGTCTTTGATGTCGCGCAGGTAGTCGGTGGCTTTGCCGATGCGGTACGACATCTCGTGCGCCACCGCTATCGCCGTGAGCAGCCGCTCACCCGAGGAGTGCAGGGCCTCGGCGGTCGCCAGCGCACCGGGGACGACGTACGGCGTCACGTGACCGGGCGGCAGCACCGCGTCTTGGTCGAGCGCGTTGATCAGTTCGGCGTTGGCGAACGCCGCACCCGGCACCGACGTTTTCGTGCCCGTCCCGAGGATCGACGCCGAGCCACCCGAACCGCCCAGGATCCGGCCGTACTCGACCCCTCGTTGCGCACCCGCGTCGCCGAGCGATGCCACCGCGCAGCCGAGGGTGTCCAGCAGAATGCGCTTGGACTCGGAAACCACGTCCTCGGGGAGTGACCGCCCGTCGGCGCCGGCGGCGAAATCCGCGAGGTGTTCGACAATTGTTGGCATCAGGTTCGTCCTCTTTTTTGTTTCTGTGATGGGGTTACAGGGGCCACTGGAGGTGTTTGACTTCGAAGAACTCGCGGAGGCCTTCCTCGCCGCCCTCGCGGCCGATGCCGCTGTGCCCGGGCCCGCCCCAGGGGGCGTCGGCCCGCATCCCGCCGCCGCCGTTGATGGTGACGGTCCCCGACCGCAGCCGACGGGCGAACGCCAACGCCTCCGCGGTCGGTCCCCACACGTTGGCGTTGAGGGCGTACCGGACACCATTGGCCATCCGCACCGCCTCGTCCAGATCGGTGTACGGCATCACCACCGCGACCGGGGCGAACAGTTCCTCCTGCGCGATCTCCGCCTCGTTCGTCACCCCGGTCACCAGGGTCGGCTCCAGGAAGAACCCGTCATCGAGACCGGCCGGTCTGCCGCCCCCGACCGGCACTCGGGCACCGTGCTCCACGGCCCGCGCCAGGAACCCCTCCACGTTCACCCGATGCTCGTCGGTGATCAACGGCCCCAGCACCGTGCCCGGCTGGTGCGGGTCACCGACCGTCAGGCCCTGCAGGAACTCCGCCGACCGCTCGACGTACTCGTCGAAAGCGGCTCGAGGTACCAGGGTGCGGGTCGTCGCCCCACACGCCTGACCGCTGTTGCGGGTGAATCGCAACGCCGACGCGGGCACCGCCGCCGCGAGGTCGGTGCCCGGCAGCACGATGTTCGGGGACTTGCCGCCGAGTTCGAGAACGACCTTCTTCAGCGTCGGTGCGGCAAGGGTGAGGATCTTGGTTCCGACGGCGGCGGAACCGGTGAACGTCACCAGGTCGACCTCCGGGGCGGCGACCACCTGCGCGGTCACGTCCGGCGGCCCGAACACCAGGTTGACCGCGCCCGGCGGGAATCCCGCCTCCTCGATCAGCCGCACGATCGCGGCGGTCAGCAGCACGGCCTTCGGTGAGGTGACCAGCACGGTCGAGCACCCCGACGCCAGCGCGGGTCCGAGTTTGTACGCGCACATCATCACCGGGACGTTGTAGGCGACGATCGCGGCGACCACCCCGGCCGGATCCCGCACCAGCATGCTGCTCGAGGTGATCGGGTCGTGATGCAGCGGCAGCGGCTGCTCGTACCCGTCCCGGGGCCCGCGGGCGGCGGCGTCGGCGAACCACCGGAAGAACCGCACCGGCAGATCCACGTGCAACGTCGCGGCGCTGCTGACCGGGGTGCCGATCTCGGTGGCGGCGAGGTCGACGATCCGGTCCCGGTCCCGCTCGAGCAGATCCGCCAGCCGGTGCAACAGAACGCCGCGTTCACCCGGCGTCAGGCGACTCCACGCGCCGCCGTCGAACGCCTCCCTGGCCGCGGACACCGCCGCCGCGACCTGCCCGCTGCTCGTCGCCGGGGTCAGCGCAAGCTGCCTGCCGGTCGTCGGGTTGACCGAGGCGAACGGCTCCCCCTCACCGACGAGCCACCGCCCGCCGATATGGCATTCGGCCTCGACTATCGCTGCGGTCATGACAATGAACCTCTGTCTCTCGATCTCGCACGGCGCCTGCACGGCTCGACGCCGGACAAGGACACACCATACTCAATATATTATGTTCTTACTGGTCTTTGCGCGGCTATCCCGCCATGTATCCGCCGTCGACGACGAACGACCCGCCGGTTGCATAGCCGGCGCGATCGGAGAGGAGCCAGCACGCCATCTCGGCGATGTCGTCGGGTTGAGCGAGGGCGCCGAAGGGAATTCGGGCCATGATGGTGGCTCCGCTGCGGCGCTTGGCGTCCTTCATCAGATCGGTGTCGGTGTAGCCCGGGCACACCGCGTTGATCCGGATCGTCGGCGCGTATTCGATTGCGGCAGTTTTGGTCAGCCCGACGACGCCGTGTTTGGCCGCCGCGTACCCGGCTGTGGTCTTGAATCCGGTGAGACCCGCGAGCGACGCCGTGTTCACGATGGCACCGCCGCCCTGCGCCACCATCTGCTTCAACTGCGCGCGCATACAGAGCCACACGCCCTTGAGGTTCACCGCGACCGCGCGGTCGAATGCGTCCTCGTCCCACTCGGCAACGGATCTGCCTCCCTGGCCGATCTGCCCGCCGCTCACCCCGGCGTTGTTGAACGCGCCGTCCAGGCGGCCGTAATGGTCCACGGCCGCGGCGACCATCGCGTCCACCGAGGCTCCGACCGTGAGGTCGGCGGGAAGCGCGATGGCCTCGCCGCCGGCCGCGCGCACGAGTTCTGCTGTCGCCCCGACGCCTTCCTCGGACACGTCGGTCGCCGCGACCTGGGCGCCTTCCTTCGCCGCCAGCAGGGACGTCGCGCGCCCGATCCCTCCCGCAGCACCGGTGACGAGTACTACTTTCCCGTCGAGTAATCCTGACATTTTCGTCCTTCTTCCGAGCAGATGATGGGGCGGTGATCTATCCGACGCGGGATGCCGGCCAGTCGCGTGCCGGCGAACGCCACGCGGGCCAGTTGTCCTCCGGCTCCGGACGTGTCACCGACACGTGGTGAAAGCACTCCTGACACTTGACGACCATGCGGGGGCCGAGATGGTTCGCGACGGGATAGCGGGCGAGACTCGTTGCGCCACAGGACGGGCATTCACCGTCGACGGCGGTGCGTTCGACGTAGACACGGTCGGTCTCGGGGCGGGGGAACAGTAGCCGGTCGACAGCCATGGGGTTTCCTTTCTCAGAGATTCCAGTTGCGGGGGTTGGCCACCGGCACGCTCCAGCGGCCCTGTTCGCGTTCGGCGGCCAGTTGTGCGCGTCGTGCGGTGGTGGCGTCGTCGTCGATGTCACCGTTCGCGATCACGACACCGTGGGCGTCGGCCGCGAACTCGGGGCTCACGAGTCCGCTACGGACGTCCTGCAGCACCTTCTCCGGGACGCGTTCCAGGGGATCGCCCCAACCGCCGCCACCGCCGATGACGAAGCGGAGCGCGTCGCCTGCCTTGAGGATCAGCCCGGAGAACTTGCCGGTCTGATAACGCGCACCGCGCCCGAACTCGCCGTTGTTCGGGTCCGGTCTGCCCTGTTCGTCGAACATGCCGAACAGCGGTTCGGCCCCGCGCAGGTCGAGGGGGTCGCCGTGCTCGGCGAGGTCGAAATTTTCGATGTACCAGCCGAAGGCTGGCGAGCCTGCGCCACCTCCGTTCGAACCCGGGGCACCGAGGCGGACCCGGTCGGCGGTGATGGTGACCATCGTGTCGGACTCGGCGAAGATCGAGTACACCGAGCCGAGGCCACCACGGAACTCGCCTGCCCCGGCGGTGTCGATCACCATCTCGTGCTGGACGATGACGAGCGGGCTCTCGATCTCGACGTGCTCCTGCACCGACGTCCGGCAGTTGCCGATCGGAATCACGCAGAAGGAGACTCCGTCGTCCTTCCAGGTGCCGCCCCAACCGCCGCCCGCGAGCGCGAACGCACCCCACGGCGTGCCTTCGTGGCCGGGCCGGGTGTCGATGCCGCCGAGGCTGACGACGACGGCAGTGCCTGTGTCACAGGCGAATGCCTCGTCCATCGCCTGGCTCAGCGCCTGGGTCACGACGTTGATGCCCCGCGCGCCGATGTCGGCGTGGTTGGAGCAACTCGACGGCGGCAGCACCTGCACCACGCTGCCCGACGGCAGCAGGGTCTCGATCGGCCGCAGCGTGCCGCTGTTGACCGGGGTAGACGGGTCGACCATCAGCTTGACCGCCTCGATGCAGCGGGAAGCCTCGCACCAGGCGGTGCCGCAGTTGCCCAGCGGCTGCCGACCCGACCCGGAGAAATCGATCTCCATGGAATCGCCGCGCACCTTCACGGTCACGTTGACCGGAATCGGCTCGTCGGTGACGCCGTCCTCGTCGAGGAAGTCCTCGGCGGTGTAGTCGCCGTCCGGGATGCTCGCGATGCCACGCCGCATGCTGGCCTCGGTGGCTTCGATGGCGTAACGACCGGCCGCGCGCACCTTCTCCAGTCCGCCGCGGGCGATCAGCGCCTGGAGTTGGCGCTCACCGACCACCAGGCAGCCGTGCAGGGCCCGCAGGTCCCCGAGCACGAGTTGCGGCACCCGGTTGTTCTCCAGGATGAAGTTGAACAGTGGCCGCACAGGAACGTCGTTGGCGTACAGCAGTGTCGGCGGCAGCTTCAGTTGCTCCTCGAAATGCGTCTGGGTGCCGTTGGAGAAGCCACCCGGGATCGCCCCGCCGAGGTCGACGAGGTGAGATGTCGAGTGCAGCAGGAATTCCACCCGGCCGTCGACGAATACGGGCCGGAGCAGATTGACGTCCGACTGGTGGATGGTGCCGCGCCACGGGTCGTTGACGAAGATGACGTCGCCGGGCTGCATGCTGTCGACGTCCCAGTCGTCCATCACGAAATTCGCGATGTGCGGGGCGGTGAACGCGTGTTGCATGCAGCCCTCCCACAGCGCGACGGTTTCCCAGCCGTCGTCGGTGCGCATGTGAATGGCGCTGGTGCAGTCCAGGATGTCGCGGCAGACCGGGGAGAAGGCGCTGCGCATCAGCGAGTCGAGCATCTCCCGGGCGACCTCGGTGAGGCCGTACCGGAGGATGTCGAGTTCGACGTCGACCGCGGGGCCTGCGTCGGGGGTGGTGATCGTCATGGTCTGCTCCTCAGCTCTGCGGCTCGATGATGAGATTCAGGTCGCCGTCCACGTAGGCCGTCCGGCCCGGAAGGACGAGGGTGGTCGCGAATTTCTCGGCGACGAGGGCGGGGCCCTGCACCCGCTGGAAGGGTTCGAGGCGCTCCCGGACGTAAATGGCGACCTCGACCTGCTCGGTCGTGCCCGGCAGCGTGATCTCCGCCGTGCGGAGGAACGCCTCCCCGTCGTCGGGGGTGAGATCGGACTTGTGCTGCTCGCGCGGGATGATGGCCGTCACCTCCACCGTCGAGATCACCACGGGAATCTCCGTCGCCGCGAAACCGTAGGATTCCCGGTAGAACTCGTGGAACTGCGGCACCAGACCGGCCACACTGTCGGCGGTGAGAGTTCTCGCGTGGATGGGCATCCGGTTGTCCCACGTCTGCCCGCGGTACATCGCGAAAACCGCTCGCTCGAACCGGATTCGATCCACGTCGGCACCCTGGCCGGCGAGTTCGCCGCGGATCCGATCCTGCAAGGCGACGAACGCGGCCTCGATCGCCTCGGCACTCTCCGGTGCGAGCGGGGTCATGATCGACTGCGCCCGGGTGACCATCAGGTCGCTGCGCAGCAGTCCCAGAGCCGAGAACTGGCCCGGGTTGCGCGGCACGATCACCTTGTCCAGGCCGAGGATCTGCCCGACGCGGTCGGCGAGCATCGGGCCCGCCGAACCGGAGGGCTGCAGGGCGAACTCGCGGACGTCGAGACCCCGGTAGACCGAGATCGTGCGGACCTTCGCGGCGATGTCCTCACAGGCCACCTCGTAGGCGGCCGACGCGAGTTCGAGGGCCGTCATGCCCCACTGCTCGCCGGTCTTCCGCAGCGCCTCGAGCGACGCGTCGACGTCGAGCCGGATGGAGCCGTTGGCGAACAGGTCCGGCTGCAGGACCCCGAGCGCCGCACACGCGTCGGTGAGGGTGGGCTCGACACCGCCGCGCTGGTAACACACCGGTCCGGGATTCGATCCGGCCGATGCCGGACCGACCGCCACGTTGCCGAGCGTGTTGGGCCGGATCAGGCTACCGGCGCCCGAGCCGACACTCTCGACGTCGACGAGCGGCATCGTCAGTGTGAGTCCGGTTTCCAGTGTCCACAGATCGGTGAGCGGCGTCTTGCCGTGCACGATCGCCGCCACGTCCGTGCTCGTGCCGCCGACATCGATGGTCAGCAGGTTCGGCGAGCCGCTCTCGTTGGCGAGCTTGACGCTGCCACTCACGCCGCCGACCGGACCGGAGACCAGCTGGAACACCGGGGCGCGGCCCGCGTCGGCGAACGTCGCGACACCGCCGTTCATCATCATGATCCACAGCGTCCCGGCGTAATTGCGCTCGGACAGCTCATTCATCAGACGGTCGAGGTAGCCGACCACCGCCGGGCCCACGTAGGCGTCGAGGGCCACCGTGGTGGTGCGCTCGTGCTCCTTGGTCACCGGGTAGAGCGCCGAGGTCTGAATGTAGGCGTCCGGCAACTCTTCTGCGACGATCTCGGCTGCTCGCCGCTCGTGGGCGGGGTTCGTGTATGAGTTCATCAGGCACACGGCCACCGACTTCGCACCCTGGCCCGCGAGAGCACGTGCGGCCTCGCGAACGGCGTTCTCGTCCAACGGCAACAACTCGGAACCGTCGTACCGCAGTCGCTCCGGGATCCCGAATCGGGATTCGCGCTGCACGATCGGGCGTTCCTGGTGCGGTCGCAGCCAGGTGGGGTCGTAGAACCGGTCACCGAACTCGCGGTGCATGCGACCGATGTCGAGCAGATCCCGGTGACCGCGGGTCGCGATCAGGCCGGTGCGCTCGCCGGTCCGGCTGAGCAGGGCGTTGATACCCACCGTGTGCCCGTGCACGATCTCGGCGACGTCCGGGATCTCGACGCCGATCGTCTCGATGCTCAGCAGCACCCCCTCCTCCTGCTGGAGGGTCGACAGCACCTTGCCGTCGCGGGTCTCACCCGTCTTGCGGTTGAGCGCAATGATATCGGTGAAGGTGCCCCCGACATCGATGCCGACTATCCAGTCGGCTGCCCGCTCACTCTGCGTCATATCCCGGCCTCCGTGCTGTGTGCTTCAGTGACGTGCGCAGTGCGTCTGCGCCACTCGTTTGTGTCGTGAGTCACTCTTCCGCACGGAGGGTGCGGGAACATCTGACGGAGGTCGTAGTTTCGTACGACTTTCGGCTGGTGTCAGCCTTGCGGTGCAGTGCGCGTGACGTCGGCGTTGCGCAGCCAGATCGACACGGCCTCGGCCCGATTGGATGCGCCCAGTTTGCGCAGGATCCGGGTGATGTGGGTTTTGACGGTCCCCTCGGAGATGACCAGCCTGCGGGCGATCCTGCCGTTGGAGTCCCCGTCCGCCATGAGTCGGACGATCTGCACCTCACGGCGGGTGAGGACGGAATCGTCGTCGCGGCCGAGCGCGACGGACTTCGCCACCCCCGGTCCGGTGGCCTTGTTCCAGCGCCCGAGCCCGTCCAGTTGTGTACGCACGGCCGTAAGCCCCTCGAGCACAGTGACTCTCGACAGGTTCTGACTCATTCCCTCCGCGAACGTCGACAACAGCGCCTGATCGACGGCCGTGAGATTGCGTTGCTGGTGATAGCAGTCGCCGTGAACCAGGCCGACGACGTCGCCGTCGACCACCAGCGGCGCGATGCCGTACGACGAAGATCTGGTGATCTCGGCGAGTGGGCGGTTGACGCGCGGGTTGTCCTGCACCTCGTGGACGAGCGTCGCGCGGGCGCCGGTCACCGTGTCGTTCTCGACGAGCGTGCGGTCGAGCACCGGCGGATTCTCCCTGCCCACCGCCACGATCTCCTCCGCCCAGCGCGGGTCCCGGACGACATGCATCGAGTGCAGCCGCCACGCCCCGTCCACCGTCGACAGCAGCGCCCGGTCGAAGCCGAGGCTGCACACCGCCTCGGGCGCTCGGGCCAGCAGCGCGTCGACGGTCTGCGCGTCGCCGACCCCCGCCAGCGCCGACTGCACCCTGGCAAGCACTTCCGCGGGGTCGGTCGGCCCCCGCCGTGCCACCGCCGCCTCCGCCTCGCGTATGCGGCCGAGCATCTCCGTCAGGGATGTGAGGACCTCCGACGACGAGCAGCGATCGCCGATCGCGCGCAGCATCTCCGCGGTCACGAGGTCCCACAGCCGACCCAGCACCTGCCGGTCGGAGCATGCGCCCGCCGGCCGCGGACCGCTGAGATCACGGTCCAGCAGCAAGCCCACGTCATGGGTGATCTCGGCGACCGCATCCTGCACCGCGGCACCGTCCTGCCGGCTCGACGAGTTGCGCATTTCCTACTTCCTCGGTGGCCTACGCTCGCTGTGCATCCTGGCGAGCCGCGTCCAGGGCCTCCGCCGGTCCGTTCGCGTCACGTGTCAGCCGGCGGGACTGATCGAACAGGCCGCCGCCGATCACCAGCGCCGCGCACCCGATGATCAGCAGCGATACACCCCACGTCGAGTGCGTGGGCGACACGGTGACCATGGTCAGCGCGAGGATCGGGGCGAGGCCGCCCGCGGCGGCGCCGCTGACCTCCCGGCCCGTGCCGATACCCGACGCGCGCAACTCGGTGGGGAACTGGCGGGCCATGTACGGGCTCGCCGCGACCATGATCATCGGCGCCAGGACACCCGTGGTCACGACCATGACACCCCAGATGAGCGGGGAGCGGCCCGTGTCGAACAGCCAGAACGCCGGGAAGGCCATCAGGGCGACTCCGATCGCACCGCCGATCATGACCCTGCGGATGTCCACGCGGTCGGACAGCCGCCCGATGAGCGGGCACGCGGCAATCGCCGCGATGCTCGCGAACGTCACCCCGAGGGCGCCGACGTTCTTCGCCACGCCCTGAAATTCTGCGAGGTAGGACAGCGAGAACGTCTTGAAGGTGTACGAGATGGCGGAGTACCCGCCGTACACGGCCGCAACCACGAGAAGGCCACGCCAGTTGCCGCGCAACAGATCTCGCAGGACGTCGAGGCCCTTGCGTTGCCGCGCCTCGGTTGCCATGCGTTCGAATTCCTCCGACTCGGGCATGGTGCGGCGAATCCAGTAGCCCACGATCACGATCGCGAAGCTCGCAATGAACGGCACCCGCCATCCCCAGGTGTACAGGGCTTCGTCGTCGAGGCTCGTGATCGCCGCGACCGAGAGCGACGCCGCGAGCAGGCCGATCTGTGCGCCCATCACCGGGTACGCGGCATACTTGCCCTTGGTCTTCTCGTCGGCATGCTCGTACACCGCGGTGATCGCGCTGCCCAGTTCGGCGCTCGCACCGAAGCCCTGCAGGATACGCAGGATGATCAGCAACGCCGGCGCCGCCACACCGATCGCCGCATACGAGGGCACGAGTCCGATGAGCCCCGACGCGATACCCATGATCAGCAGGCTGATCGACAACACCGCCTTGCGACCGATGCGGTCACCCAGAATTCCGAACAGGACGCCGCCCAACGGCCGGGCCAGGAATCCGACCGCGAACGTGGAGAACGCCGCGAGCGTGCTGGCCGACGAGTTCGCCGACGGGAAGAACACTTTGCCGAACACCAGTGCCGCCATCGATGCGTACAGGTAGAAGTCGAACCACTCCAGTGTGGTTCCGACGACGACGGCCGCTCCGACCTTCCTCGCACTCCTGGGGGATCCCTGCCGAACGGGTAACTCGCGTTTCTGCGCCACAGTCAAGCCCTCTCCATCGCCACCCTGTCGCGCAAAACTATTATGTATTATCTTTAAAATCAAGTGGCGGGGGTCACGAACAGGTCCGAGTGAGACTCGGGACACCCGGCCATGGGATCGTTCGTCCGGGATCCTGCCGACACGCTCCGGCGGCGTGTCCGACGCTTTACGCTGAATGGCATGGCCGCTCTTCGCGCGGAGTGGATCAGAATCTGGCGCAACCCGGCAGACACGCTCGCGACCGTTGTGTTCAATGCCGTCCTGATGATCGGGGCCTGGTTCCTGCTGCCGCGGAGCTGGTTGTTCGAGTGGACCGGGCCATCGGGTTTCGCGCTGGCCCTGGCCGGCTGGATGTACGCCGACGTCACCGCCACCAACGTGCTGGCGCCGGACCGTGAGCGGGTCCTCGCCGCACTCGACGACCGGGACGCGCTGGGTGCGATGCTCGGCGCCAAGGCGGTGGCGCTGTGGATGCTGATCGCCCCGATCTGCGCGACCATCGCGATCGCGGTGGGTTTCGCCGACCAGGACTGGCTGTTCACCGCGGTCGTGGTGGTCGCGGTGGCGCTGTGCCCGTTCGGTGCGCTCGCCGCGTCCAGCCTGGTCGGGGTGTATTTTCCGTATCACCAGCGGCCGCTGCGGTGGCGGTGGGAACAACGTGCCCGGTGGCGCACCGTCGTCGTCCGGTGGCTGATCCTGCTGGTGGTGCCGTACGGGGTGTTCCCCGCGTTCTCGGGGGCGATCGCCGTCGTCCCGGTCGTGCTGTGGCACCTGGTGCGTCCGGACGACGTGCACACGCGGATGGGCACCGCGGACTTCGCGTTGTGCGTCGTCGTCGCCGTCGTCATCTCCGCGCTGATGTGGGTGGTGGCACGGCGAATCGCCCTGTCACGCATACAGCGCCATGCACCGTTGGCGGCCTATCTGCGTGACCGGGACAGGGGCTGAGCCGGACCTCCTGCGCACGTGAGTGGGAAAGCGTGCCGGGGCACACTTTGCCACTCACGTCAGGAGAGGTGCTCCGGCTGGGGGTGCGACTTGTGGACCTGGTCCGATCCGACCTCGTCCTGGCTCGCCCCGGGTGGGCATTCGGCGCTGTACTTGCCTGCATGTTCCAGGGAGACGACGACGGACTTCGACGTGGGACAGTTGCTGCCGGTCGCCGTGGAATCGAGCGGCACCAGCGGATTGGTCTCCGGGTAGTAGGCGGCGGCCGACCCCCGGGGCGTGTCGTATTCGACGATCCGGAAGTCGTGGGCGCAGCGGACGCGGTCGTCGCCGTCCCAGTGGGTGAAGAGGTCGACCATGTCGCCGTCGTCGAAGCCGAGGGCCGCGATGTCGTCGCGGTGCAGGAAGATCACGCGGCGCCCGCCCTCGATGCCGCGGTACCGATCGCTGAGCCCGTAGATCGTGGTGTTGAACTGGTCGTGGCTGCGGATCGTCTGCAGGATCACGTGCCGCGGGGGCACCTGCAGCACGTCGATCGGGGACACCGCGAATTCGGCGCGCCCCGAGTGCGTGGGGAACGTTCGGGAGTCGCGCGGCGGGTGCGGCAGGACGAACCCGCCCGGTTTGCGGACGTTCACCTCGTACCCTTCGCATCCGGGCACCACCCGCGAGATGTGCAGGCGGATGTTCGCGTAGTCGTCCCGCATCTTCTTCCACTCGATGCCGTAGCGGTCGCCGATCGTCGCCTCGGCGATGCGCGTGACGATACCCACCTCCGAATCAAGATGGGGGCTGGCAGGTTTCAGCGGACCCCGGGAGGCATGGACCGAGCACACCGAGTCCTCGACGGAGATGAACTGCGGCCCACCGGCCTGGACGTCCTGCTCGGTGCGTCCGCGCGTCGGCAGGATCAGGGCCGTGTCACCGCACACGAGATGCGAGCGGTTGATCTTCGTCGAGACGTGGACGGTCATCCGGGTCTTGCGCAGTGCGGCGGCGGTGACGTCGGTATCCGGGGCCGCCTGGACGAAGTTGCCGCCCAGCCCGAGAAAGAAGTGCGCCTTGCCGTCGCGCATAGCCCGGATGGAATCGACGGTGTCGTATCCGTTCTCTCGGGGCGGGTCGAAGTCGAACTCCTTCGCGAGCGCGTCCAGGAAATGCCGCGGCGGACGCTCCCAGATCCCCATCGTGCGGTCTCCCTGCACGTTCGAGTGCCCGCGCACCGGCAGCAGCCCGGCGCCGGGTTTCCCGATGTTGCCCTGCGCGAATGCGATATTGGCGACTTCCTTGATGATCGCCACCGAGTTGTGGTGCTGGGTGAGCCCCATCGCCCAGCAGAACACGGTGGCATCGGAATCCCGCAGCAGCCGGGCCGCGTCGGTGATCTGTTCCCGCGACAGTCCGGTCGTCCGGGTGACGACGTCCCAGTCGAGGTCGGTGACGTGCTGCTTCCACAACTCGAACCCGATCGTGTGCCGGTCGATGAATTCGTGGTCGAGCGCGTCCCACTCGACGAGCAGTGAGCCGAACGCCTGGAGCAGGGCGAGGTCGCCGTTGAGTGCGATGGGCAGATGCATGTCGGACAGGTCGGTGCCGGGGCCCACCATGCCGCGGGGCGTCTGCGGATTCTTGAAGTTGACCAGACCCGCCTCGCGCAGCGGGTTGATCGACAGGATCTTCGCGCCGTTCTGCTTGGCCTTCTCCAGCGCCGACAGCATCCGCGGATGGTTGGTACCCGGGTTCTGACCCTGCAGGACAATCAGTTTCGCCTGATACACGTCGTCCATCGTGACGCTGGCCTTGCCGATGCCGATCGACTCCTGCAGCGCGATACTCGTCGATTCGT
Organism: Rhodococcus sp. T7; assembly: GCF_009872365.1. Taxonomy (NCBI): domain Bacteria; kingdom Bacillati; phylum Actinomycetota; class Actinomycetes; order Mycobacteriales; family Nocardiaceae; genus Rhodococcus; species Rhodococcus sp. T7. Next base: position 65,576 of record NZ_WXYH01000077.1, on the reverse strand, counting down.
GGCACATGTTGGAACAGTCGGGCAGATTGTTCGTCCCGAACGCCCGGACGAACAGCTGGTACGCGAACGCGGCCTCGTTGGACGCCCGGCCGGAGGTGTAGAAGATCGCCTCGTCCGGACTGTCCAGCGCGTTCAACTGGTCGCCGATCAGCGCGAAGGCCTCGTCCCATTCGATGGGCTCGTAGTGGGTTCCGCCGGGCCGCTTCACCATCGGATGGGTGATCCGGCCCTGCTGCCCCAGCCAGTGCTCGCTGTGGCAGTCGAGTTCGGCGATACTGTGGCGGGCGAAGAATTCGGGGGTCGCCCGGTCCCGCGTCGCCTCCTCCGCCACCGCCTTGGCGCCGTTCTCACAGAACTCCGCGGCGTGGCGGTGCCCCGGGTCGGGGTCGGGCCACGCGCAACTCATGCAGTCGAAGCCCTCGGCCTGGTTCAGCCGCAGCAACGTCTCGGCCGTGCGGACCAGGCCCATGTGGTCGAGCGAACGTTTCATCGACACCGCGACAGCGGTCGGCCCGGCCGCATGGTCCTTCGGGTGCCCGACCTCCAGGTCGGCCTCGTCGTAGTCGAGTTCCTCGTCCTTGTGTCGCATCGTTCAGCCTCTCGTCACGATCTCCCCACCAGGCAGCCGAGGTAGTCGATGACGTCGTCGGTCGCGGTGGCCGGGGCGGTGAGCGCCACGTAACCGTCGGGGCGCACCACCACCAGCGTGCCACCGTGTGCCCCGTATGCGCTGCGCGCCAAACCGCGGTCGTCGACGACGTCCACGCCGGGGCCGCGGGAATCGCCCACCACCACGTATTTCACGTCGTCGGGTGCGTCTTCGGCCAGGGTCTGCAGGGCGTGCCGGGGCCCGCCGTCGAACCCGAGCACCGTGAAATGAGTGCCGCGGAAGACGTCGAACAGTCGCAGCGGGGTGCCGTCCGGGCTCAGGCATGGCGCGTCGGGCGCGCGGTCACCGGCGCGGACGCCCGTCGTCACGTCCCCGTCCCGGGACAGCGAACTCCACGGGTAGCCGAAACCGAGTTGCTGACCGTCCTCGGTGACCGCGACGCCCAGGCCCTGCGAGTCCTCCTGCCCGAGGCTCGCAGCCACCTTCTGCAGGCCCTCGCTGCTCACCCCGAGCGTCCAGCGGGCGAGCGGCAACCGCTCCTCCTGATACGTGTCGAGGAGCGACGGATCCGCGGACCCGGCAAGGACGAGCGCGAGTTTCCACCCGAGGTTGTAGGCGTCCTGGATTCCGGTGTTCATCCCGAGCCCGCCGGCGGGCGGATGAACGTGCGCGGCGTCCCCGGCGAGGAACACCCGGCCGTCGCGGAAACGGTCCACCATGCGCACGTTCACATGCCAGGTGGACAGCCACGTCGGCGCGGACAGTCGCACGCCAGGATCGCAGGCGACATCGTTCAGAACGCGCTGGAAGTACTCCAGCGACGGCGCGGGCAGGTTCCCCTCCTCGTCGAAGTCCGCGAACGGCACTCCCTGGAACTGCCAGGAGTTGATGCCGCGGAACGGGCACAACGCGACGAATCCCTTCTCGGGGTGCGTCCACTGGTACCAGCGATCGGGGACCAGACCGTCGACGGCCACATCGCCGAGGAGCATGCCCTCGATGCCGCCCGTCCCCTCGAACGACACTCCGAGCGCCTTGCGCACCGCGCTGCGCCCGCCGTCGCAGCCGACGAGGTAGCGCGCGATGACGGTCCCGCCGCCGGCGAGCCGGACGGTCACCTTGTCGGTGGTCTGCTCGAATCCGGCCACCTCGACGCCGCGCTCCACGTCGATCCCGAACTCCGAGAGCCGCTCTCGCAGAATCCGCTCGGTCTGCCACTGCGGGATCATCAGCCCGCTGTCGTACGGGCGATCGGGCGTGGGGCCCAGGTCCGCGTGCGGGTCGCCGTCGCTCAGCACCTGCCCGCGGACCGCGACCCGGCTGGGGAGGTGCCGGAACCCGGCCGCCTCGACGTCGTCGACGATGCCGAGATCGTCCATCACCTCCTGGCTGCGCGCGGTCAATCCCTTTCCGCGCGAACCCGCGAACGGCTCGGGCGACTTGTCGAGGATCCGCACCTCGACGCCACGCCGCGCCAGTTCCAGAGCGAGCGTGAGACCGGTCGGCCCGGCCCCGGCCACCACTGCCTCGGTAGGGCTCATGGCGTCATCGTATTCGCGGCGGCACCGATCCCGCGGGAAAGTCGCCGCACCCGCTCATCGGCTCTCGCTCAGAAGTTTCCGCGGGCTTCTTGTTCGCGTTCGATGGCTTCGAAGAGGGCTTTGAAGTTGCCGATGCCGAAGCCGAGGGAGCCGTGGCGTTCGATGAGTTCGAAGAACACGGTGGGCCGGTCGACGAGGGGTTTGGTGAAGATCTGCAGCAGGTACCCGTCCTCGTCGCGGTCGACGAGGATGCCGCGTTTCTGCAATTCTTCGATCGGGGCGCGGACGTTGCCGATCCGGGCCCGCAGTTCGGGGTCCTCGTAGTAGGAGTCGGGGGTGGCCAGGAACTCGACACCCTCGGCGGTGAGCCGGTCCACGGCGGTCAGGATGTCGTTGGTGGCCAGGGCCAGGTGCTGGGCGCCGGGGCCGCCGTAGAAGTCGAGGTATTCGTCGATCTGGGAGCGTTTCTTCGCGACCGCGGGCTCGTTGAGGGGGAACTTGACGCGGTGGTTGCCGTTGGAGACGACCTTCGACATCAGTGCGGAGTAGTCGGTGGCGATGTCCTCGCCGACGAATTCGGCCATGTTGGTGAACCCCATGACCCGGTTGTAGAAGTCGACCCAGTGGTCCATCCGGCCGAGTTCGACGTTGCCGACGACGTGGTCGAGGGCCTGGAACAGGCGTTTCGGGGCGCCGTCACGTTTGGTGTGGGTGGAGGTCCGCGCCTGGTAGCCGGGCAGGTAGGGGCCGGTGTAGCGGCTGCGGTCGACGAGGGTGTGGCGGGTGTCGCCGTAGGTGGCGATCGCGGCGAGGCGGACGGTGCCGTGCTCGTCGGTCACCTCGTGCGGTTCGTCCAGGATGGTGGCGCCCTGGGCGCGGGCGTGGGCGATGCACTTGTCGACGTCGGGGACGGCGAGGGCGATGTCGACGACGCCGTCGCCGTGCGCGCGGTGGTGCTCGATCAGCGGGCTCCGCGGATCGACGGCGCCCTTGATGACGAAGCGGACGGCGCCGGATTCGAGGACGAAGCTGTGGTGGTCGCGGTTGCCGGTGGTCGGTCCGGAGTAGGCGACGAGGGTCATCCCGAATGCGGACTGGAAGTAGTGGGCGGTCTGGGTGGCGTTGCCGACCACCCAGACGACGGCGTCCCAGCCGCTGACCGGGAACGGGTCGCGGGTGCCGTCGTATTCGACGAGCCCGACCAGCTGTTCGAGCTGGCCGAGGTCGAGACCTGCCAGGCGTTCCTTGTCGGTGAGAGTCTGCTCGATCGTCATCGGTGTCTTCCTGGTTCGGGGGACGGGGACTGGGCCTGTTGCCTGGGTCACTACGAAAACCCACACCGCTCACGTAGGCAACCGAGCCAGCAGAACCTAGCCGCACTGCCACCTTCGGCTGCCTCCTAGCCACATTTCTTATACAGTCGGACTAGTTGAATCCGCTCGGAGAGGTCTGGCCATGAAGGACGCTGTGCAGTTGGACGAACTCGACTTCGCCCTCCTCGACGCCATGCACGACGACCCGAAGGCCGGCGTGCTGGAACTGTCCCGCCGGATCAAGGTGGCACGGGCCACCGTCCAGGCGCGGGTACGCAAACTGGAGGAGTCGGGCGTGATCGCCGGGTACGAGCCGCGCCTCGACATCGCCGCCGCGGGATTCGACGTACAGGCGTTCGTCACACTGGAGACCGCGCAGGGCGCACTCGACTCCGTGACCTCGGAACTCGAATCGATCCCCGGCGTGCTCGAGGCCTTCGCGACCACCGGTTCCGGCGACATCCTGTGCCGCGTCGCCGCCGGTTCCCATCTGGGGCTGCAGCAGACTCTGATCGATCTGAACAAGTCGAGCGTCGTCGCCCGGTCCACCAGCGTGATGGTGCTGTCGGTGATCGTTCCCTACCGGTCGATGCCCCTGCTGCGGACCCTGGACCGACCGCGTTCGGCGAAGGCCCCGGCCTACCGATCGGCGCCCACGGAACCGGATTAGCACCACGATCACCGGCTCTACTGCACAAACTGAATAGAAAATTCTGGAACTTCTTTCTCGGTGGTGTTCACCGCGGCTACCTGCCGGCCGCCCGGTTGCGGCGCACGAGTGGCGGCCACCACAGTGATCGCCGTAACAGCGCGGGTACCGGTCGGATTCCGACCGGATCGCCCCGGTCCCGGCAGTCGAGAAACCGAGAGAAGCCATGAAGAATCTGCTCACCCGATTCGAAGAGAAGGCCCCCGAGATCGTCTTCGAGTGGCACGACACGGAGACCTCCGCCCGCGGGTGGACGGTGATCAACTCGCTGCGCGGCGGCGCGGCCGGCGGCGGCACCCGGATGCGTCGCGGTCTCGATCGGCGCGAGGTGGAATCGCTCGCGAAGACCATGGAGGTCAAGTTCACCGTCTCGGGTCCGGCCATCGGCGGCGCCAAGTCGGGCATCGACTTCGACCCGACCGACCCGCGCAAGGACGAGGTGCTGCGCCGCTGGTTCAAGGCCGTGACCCCGCTGCTCAAGTCGTACTACGGCACCGGCGGCGACCTGAACGTCGACGAGATGGCCGAGGTCGTGCCGATCACCGAGAGCTACGGGCTGTGGCATCCGCAGGAAGGCGTCGTCAACGGGCACTTCGCGGCCAGCGACCGGGAGCGGGTGCAGCGGGTCGGGCAGCTGCGACTGGGTGTCGCCAAGGTTGTCGAGGATGCGCGGTTCACGCCCGATCCGCAGGCCAAGTACACGGTGTCCGACCTGATCACCGGCTGGGGTGTCGCCGAATCGGTGCGGCACTACTACCGCGTCTACGGCGGCGAACTGGCAGGCAAGCGGGTCATCATGCAGGGCTGGGGCAACGTCGGCGCCGCGGCCGCGTACTACCTGGCGCAGTCGGGTGCCAGGATCGTCGGGATCCTCGACCGGAACGGCGGGCTGTCGAACACCGACGGCTACGACTTCGAGCAGATCCTTGCGCTGTTCCTGGCGAAGGAGGGCAACGAACTCCGCGCCCCCGGCATGGTGCCGTTCGAGGAGATCGACGGGACGATCTGGGGTTCCGGCGCCGAGATCTTCCTGCCCTGCGCCGCGTCGCGTCTGGTGACCCGCGAGCAGGTCGACCGGTTGATCGCGGGCGGCCTCGAGGTGGTCGCGAGCGGCGCCAACGTCCCGTTCGCGGACGACGAGATCTTCTACGGCCCCACCTACGAGTACGCCGACAAGAGCGTCGCCGTCGTCCCCGACTTCATCGCCAACTGCGGCATGGCCCGGGCGTTCGCGCTGCTGATGGAGGGCGACATCGAGGTGTCGGACGAGGCGATCTTCGGTGACGTCTCCGCCACCGTGGCGACGGCGCTCGAGCGCTGCTTCGCCCGTTCGTCGCAGCCGACCGGAATCGCCGGTACCGCGTTCGAGATCGCACTCGATCAGCTCGTCTGACGGCACGGGAGATCCCATGAACACAGTTCACGACCCACCGGCGTCCACCACGCGCCTGCAGCAGGCGATGAAGCCGCGTCAGCTGGTGATGATGAGCCTGGGCGGTGCGATCGGTGCCGGACTGTTCGTCGGTTCCGGCGCGGGCATCGCCGTCGCCGGGCCCGCCGTCCTCGTCTCGTTCCTCATCGCCGGGTTCCTCGTCGTCCTCGTGATGCGGATGATGGGCGAGATGGTGGCCGCCGACCCCGACAGCGGTGCGTTCTCCGTCCACGCCGAGAAGGCGATGGGCCCGATCGCCGGCCGGACCATCGGCTGGCTCTACTGGGTGCAGGTCGTCATCGTGGTCGCCGCGGAAGCGACCGCGGCGGCGGCGATCACCGCCGCATCCATACCGGCGGTGCCGCAATGGGTGGCGGCCCTGGCGTATATGAGTGTGCTGACCGCGGTGAACCTGGCGGGTGTCTCCCGCTTCGGTGAGTTCGAATTCTGGTTCGCCGCATTGAAGATCGTGGCGATCGTCGCGTTCCTGGCGGTCGGCTGCGCAATGATCCTCGGCTGGATCCCGAGTTTCGGCACCCCGGGTCTGTCGAACCTCACCGGCCACGGCGGGTTCGCCCCCACCGGTGTCACCGGCATCGCCGCGGGCCTGCTGATCGTCGTCTTCGCGTTCGGCGGCACCGAGGTGATGGCCATCGCGGCCGCCGAGACGTCGGAGCCACGGCGCAACGTGAGCCGCGCGGTGCAGTCCATTGTGTGGCGGATCCTGGTGTTCTACATCGGTTCCGTCCTGATCATGGTGACGGTGCTGCCGTGGACCGCGGGCGAACTCGCGACGGGTCCGTTCGTCGCGGTCCTGAACGCCGCACACGTGCCGGGCGCCGGCGCCGTCATGACCGTCGTCGTGGTCATCGCGCTGCTGTCGTCGCTGAACGCGATGCTGTTCAGTGGTTCCCGGATGATCTACTCGCTGTCCGAGCGGGGCGCCGCCGCGAAGGTGTTCGGCCGGGTGTCGGGCAACGGCGTTCCCCGCGTGGCGGTGCTGGCGTCGGTGGCGTTCGGTTTCGTCACCGTCGTCCTCAACTACCTCGCCCCCGATCGTGTTCTTCCGCTGCTGCTCAATGCGGTGGGTTCGACGATCCTGGTGTTGTGGACGTTCGTCACCGTCTCGCAGATCGTGTTGCGGCGGCGCGCCGAGAAGTCGGGCCGGACGGATCTGCCGCTGAAGATGTGGGGTTTCCCGTACCTGTCGTACGTCGCCCTCGCGCTGCTGGCCGCGGTCGCGGTGCTCGCCCTGTTCGACGACGCGGCGCGCAACCAGCTGTTCGCGACACTGGCGTTCACGTGCGCGATCACGCTGGCCTGCTGGGTGCTCGGACGTAGGCAACGCGGCGCGACTACCGGTGCCGAGCCGGAGAAGACACCCGAGACCGTCGGCTGAGAAGTCGCTCCGCGGTCTCACGGACGTCGAGGGGTCGTCCGTGGGTCCGCGGTGGCGTCTCCCGCTGAGCGGACACCTTCCGGTCGTCGAACCGCCCCGTGACCTACCGTCGAGCGCACACGACGAAGGGCCGGGGAATGACCGCACATCCAGACGTTTTCGCTCCGGCCGCGTTGGGCCCCATCACGTTACGGAACCGGATCATCAAGTCCGCCACGTTCGAGGGCCGCACACCCGACGCCCTGGTCACCGACGAACTGATCGAGTTCCACCGCCGACCCGCGGCCGGCGGCGTCGGGATGTCGACGGTGGCCTACTGCGCAGTCGCCCCCGAGGGCCGCACCGAACGCGGGCAGTTGTGGATGCGCCCGGACGCGGTACCCGGGCTGCGCAGACTGACCGACGCCATCCACGCCGAGGGTGCCGCCGCGTCCGCCCAACTCGGCCACGCCGGACCCGTCGCCAACGAGAAGTCCACCGGATTACCCGCGCTCGCGCCCTCGCGGTCCTTCAATCCGCTGAGCATGCGGATGATCCGCAGCGCCACGGCCGCCGACATCGGCAGGATCACCGCCGCCCACGGCACCGCGGCACGGCTGGCGGTCGAGTCCGGCTTCGACGCGGTCGAAATCCACTTCGGCCACAACTACTTCGCCAGTTCGTTTCTCAGCCCGAAACTGAACCGTCGCAAAGATTCCTACGGCGGATCACTCGAGAACCGGGCCCGGGTGGTGCGCGACGTCGCCCGCACCGTGCGCGACGCCGTCGGCGGCCGGGTCGCGATCCTCGCCAAACTCAACATGGACGACGGCGTCCCCGGCGGCTTCTGGCTCGACGAGGCCATCCAGGTGGCCCGGTTGCTCGAGCTCGACGGCAGTGTCGACGCCCTCGAACTCACCATGGGCAGTTCACTTCTCAATCCGATGTATCTGTTCAAGGGCGACGCGCCGGTCCGCGAGTTCGCCGCCGCCATGCCGCAACCGGTCCGTCTCGGCGTCCAGTTGGTCGGGAAGTCGATGATCCACGCATACCCCTACCGCGACCTGTTCATGCTCGAGCACGCCCGCCAGATCCGCGCGGCGGTGACGCTGCCGCTCGTCCTGCTCGGCGGAGTCACCGACCGGGCGGGGATGAACACCGCCATGGCGGAGGGCTTCGAATTCGTCGCCATGGCCCGGGCCCTGCTCCGCGAACCCGACCTGGTGAACCGCATCCGGTCCGAATCCGGCACCCGGTCGCTGTGCATCCACTGCAACAAATGCATGCCCACCATCTTCAGCGGAGCCCGCTGCGTGCTCGTCGAATAGCCGGCGAACTACCAGCTCGTCTGCGCCAGAACTGCATCCAGCGCCGCGTAGCTTTCGTTCATGCCGCTTTCCATGCCGGACTGCAGCATGCCGTCGCGCTCCTCGGGGGTGTGGAACTGGCTGACGACGGACAGTTTGGTGCGTCCGTCGCCGAGGTCGGTGTAGGTGTTGTTCTCGACGATGACGTGACCGGGCATGCCGTCCCATTCGAACGTGTACACCAAGCGCTCTTCCGGAGCGATCTCCCGGAACCGGCCCTCGAATCCGTGCGAGTCGCCGTCCGCGTGTTCGACGAAGCGCCAGTGCCCGCCGCGCTCGAATTCCCAGCGTTCGACGTCGAGTTCGTTTCCGCGGCCCCACCACTGGGCGAGCAGTTCCGGTTTCGTGAAGGCCGCCCACACACGGTCGCGTGGGGCGTTGAAGACGCGTTCGACGTGGATTTCCCGGTCCGTCGGCGTCGAGACGGTGGAGGTCGCGGGAGTCTGCGAGGTGCTCATGACGTGCCTTCCGTTCGGTTGAGGAATTCGTCCAGACGGTTCAGGCGCCCTTCGAGCGACAGTTGGTAGTCGCGGATCCAGGCCACCTCACGTTCGAGGGAATTGGTCCCCAACATGCAGTACCGCACCCGGCCACGTTTCTCGGTCACGACCATCCCCGCGTCTTCGAGCAGTCCCACGTGCTTCTTGATGCCGGTGAGCGTCATCTCGAAGAGTTCGGCGAGGTCGCTGATCGAGCAGGCGCCCTCGCCGAGCCGGCGGAGGATCCCCCGCCGTGTGGGGTCTGCCAGTGCGGCGAACGTGGCGTCGAGAGCCGAATACTGAACCATCAAGTTCAGTGTTGCACGTGTGCGATGCTCCGTCAACGCTTTTCGCGGTGTCTCGGCGCCGGTACGGATCGATAACGAATGCGGACGACACGCCTGCCGCCGCCCTGGGTATCTCGCGGGCGCCGTTAGCGTCGAACCCGTCGGCACACGTCCGCACACCGAGGGGGCGGGATGGAATCACGCGTTTTTCCTCGCCGTCCCGCGATCGTGGGGGTGCTCGCAGTGTGCGCGACGGTGGCCGTCGTGGCATTGCTCGGCACCGTCGACCCGTGGACGCCGAAGGTCGGGCTGTTCGCCGGTGGCGCCGATCTGCACGTCTACCGCGACGGCGGCTGGCGGGTGCTGCACGGCCTGCCCCTGTACAGCGGACCCGTCGCGCTGGGGTTGCTCTACACCTACACGCCGTTCTCCGCGATCGCGTTCGTACCGCTCGAACGCATACCCGGCGCGTACGTCGACAACCTGTGGATGGCGTTCAACCTGGGCGTACTGGCGTGCTGCGTACTCCTGTGCTGGCGCATCCTCGGGTACCGGATCACCCCGCACCTGCTGCTGGTCACCGCGCTGACGGCGGTCACCTGCACCTTCGTCGAACCGGTGCGGACGACGCTGTTCTACGGCCAGATCAACCTGGTGCTGATGCTGTGGGTGCTCTGGGACTTCTCCCGCCCGGAGCGGAGCGTGCTGCGCGGGGTGGGGATCGGGCTGGGCGCGGCCGTCAAACTGACCCCCGGCTTCTTCGTCATCCAACTCCTCGCCCTGCGGCAATGGCGGGCCGCCGCAGTCGCGACGTCCGTCTTCGCGGGCACGGTGGCGCTCGCCTGGGTGATCGTTCCTAACGACTCCCGCCGGTACTGGACCAGCACGTTCTTCGACTCCACCCGGATCGCCGACGACGCGCATCCGTCCAATCAATCGTTGCGGGGAACGCTGGCCCGGCTCACGGACGGGCAGGTGCCGCCGTGGCTGTGGCTGATCCTCGCGGGAGCCGTCACCGTCGTCGGCCTCGTCGTGTCGGTGCGCCTCTACGAACGCGGCGAACGGTTGCTGTCGGTGGTGCTCGGCGGGCTCACCGCGGCGGTGGTGTCGCCGTTTTCGTGGAGCCATCACTGGGTGTGGCTGGTGCCGCTGATGGTCTACCTGATGCACCGCGCAGTCTCGGACAGCAGACGGTGGTGGTTCGTGTGCGCCGCGCTGTTCGCGTCGACGGCCGCGTGGCCGTACTGGTGGAGCCCGGACTTCGCCGTCGTCGGACTGTTCCTGTTTCCGCCGTCGTGGCCGGTCGCGTTCGTGCTGCAGAACATCTTCGTGCTCGTGTACGTCCCGGTGCTCGTCTCGGCGATCCGGATGGTCACCCGGCGCACCCGGAATCGCCCGATCCTCACCTCGGTCGTGACCTATCCGGCGGCGCCGGACGAGGCCGTTCTGCCCAGCTTCCGCAAGTCTGCGTGAGCAGCACTGTTCCGGATTTTGTAGCAAATTGCTACGCTTGACACCGGTGGTGGTACGGCGCCTCGAGGAGGAATCATGAAGAACGTCGCTGACAAGGTGACCAGGTTCTCATCCGAGCTCGTCGACGCCGCTGCCACCGAAGGTGAGCGGGAGAATCGCTCCGCCCGCCAGCAACTCGAACACTGGGCCCGCGTGGGCCGCGAAGTGTCGAACCAGCGTCATGTGGCACGTCGGCGCGTCGAGGCCGCCCTCACTGGGCGGGTGCCGCTGAGCGAACTGTCCGCCGAGGAGGGCGTCGTGTTCAATGCCGAGATCTCGGTGGCACTCGAAGAATCGCTGGCCACGGGCAACCACGTCGCCGACCGCGCCGCCCAGGGCCGAGCGACGATCGCTCTCGACGAGCAGGGCCGCGTCGTCAAGCACCTCCCTGACGGCACGCAGATCCTTTTGTGAGGCGCCTCGATCTCGTCGTCGGGCCCAACGGTGCCGGCAAGTCGACCTTCGTTGAACAGCGACTTGCACCGCTGCTCCCGGGCAGCGTGTGCGTCGATGCCGACGTGATCGCCAAGGAGCGTTGGCCCGACAGCGCCGAAAAACACTCGTACGAGGCCGCACGTATCGCGGCGACGATCCGAGACGCGCTGATCGAGCAGGGCGAGTCGTTCATCGCCGAGACGGTGTTCTCGCACCCATCGAAACTCGAATTGATCGACCGGGCTCGCCGAGCCGGATACGTCGTCGTGCTACACGCGATCCTCGTACCGGTCGAGTTGTCGGTCGCCCGTGTCGCCGAACGGGTCCTCGAGGGTGGGCATGGGGTACCCGAGGAGAAGATACGCGAACGATACAAGAGACTGTGGCCGCTGGTAGCCGCCGCGATCGACCGCGCCGACCAGGCGACCGTGTACGACAACACAGCTCCCGACGTCACGCGGATCGTCGCACGGTACGTCGACGGAGATCCGACCGGTGAAATCAATTGGCCTGCATGGTCTCCGGAGGAACTGACTACCTGACCCACGTGTCGACCGGGAAACCCACCCTGCCGGCACACCGGACAGGCCCTCGACGGCGCCGCATTTCCGCACCCCTCGACGCGCCGTCCGGAATACCCTGGCAAGTGCACGCCCTGCACCGCCTGGACTCTGCACCCCGGAATCGAACCGTCATGACCGAGCGCCCGCCGAGTGATTCGACGGTCGCGACTGGGCCGCCCACCGAAGTGGGCGAGGAAACCCAGCTGCCGCCGTCGACGACGTCGGGCGCCGAACCGGTGTTCGTCGTCGACAGTGGCGTCGAACGCCTCGTCGCGGATTGGGAATCGTCGGGTTCGCCGGCCGAGCTCACCGAGTACCTGCCCGACACCGCCGCGATCCGGCGGGCGGCTCTGATCGAGTTGATCAAGGTGGATCTCGAGTACCGGTGGCTGCGGTCGGGCTGCCCGAAACGCATCTCGGAGTACTGCCTCGAATTCCCGGAGTTGCTGGCCGAACCGCTACCACCGGAACTCGTGTATCTGGAGTACCGGGTCCGCAGTCGGAGCGGCGCCGACGTCGACCCCGAGGAGTACGTCGCCGAGTACCCGCAGCAGGCGGACCGGTTCGAGACCCTGCTCGAAGACGACCGGCGCATGGACCGGCGCTCGGCGAGCGCGACACTTGGCCCGGACGACGACTTCGACGTCGGCGGGCGCCTCGACGATTTCGATCTGATGATGGAACTGGGCCACGGCGCGTTCGCGCGGGTGTTCCTCGCCCGGCAGCGGTCGATGCAGCGGTGGGTGGCGCTGAAGATCTCCCGCAACATCGGCAACGAACCGCAGACCCTCGCGCAGCTCGACCACCCGTACATCGTCCGCGTCTACGACCAGCGGGTGCTGGAGGATCGCCGTCTGCGGGTGCTGTTCATGGAGTACGTCCCCGGCGGCACGCTCCTCGACGTGGTGCGGCTGGTCCGCAAGACCCCACCCGAGCAGCGCTCCGGACAGTTGCTGCTCGATTCGGTGGACCGTGTCCTCGAGGCGCGGGGCGAGATCCGGCCCGAGTACTCGAGTGTGCGGGACGAGATCGCCGCGCTGTCGTGGCCGGAGACCGTCGCGTGGATCGGCCTGCGGCTCGCCGACGCACTCGACTACGCGCGGGCGCACGGCGTCCTGCACCGCGACATCAAACCGGCGAACGTGCTGCTGGGTCTGGAGGGCATCCCGAAGCTGGCCGATTTCAACGTCAGCTCGAGCGACAGCGTCGAGAACCGCGGTGCCGGAGGATTCATCGGCGGCTCCGTTGCCTACATGTCGCCCGAACAGTTGGAGGTGATCGACCCTGACACCCGCCGGACCGCCTCCGACCTCGACACCCGCAGCGACATCTTCGCGCTGGGGGTCATGCTGTGGGAACTGCTGACCGGGGCGCGGCCGTTCCCGGACGACGACGGGACCGCATCGACGCCGTCGCCGCAGGTACTTCTCGAATCGCGGCGCCGGGGAGTCGACCCTGAGCGGTCCGCGCTCCCCGAGGACTGTCCGGCCGCGATGCGGCGGATCCTGGTGAAGTCGCTCGCCCCCGACCGGGACGACCGGTGGTCGAGTGGCCGGAAGCTGACGCGTCAGTTCGCGCTGTGCCTCGACCCGCACGCCCGCGATCTCGTCGACCCGGCACCGGGAAGCATCCGGTCGACGATGTGGCGGTGGGCGCTGCCCATCGTGCTCGCCGCGGTCGGCATCCCGAACCTGCTGGCTGCGGGATACAACTACTACTACAACAAGGTGCTCATCATCGCGACGCTGCCCAACGAGGCGCAGCAGGATCTCGAATTCGTGCACCTGGTGATCGGCGGGATCGCGTTTCCGCTGGGCGCGGTTCTCATCGTCTACTGGTGTCGGCTGTCCCTGACGGTGCCGCGCGGTCTCCGCAACGGCCGAACCTACAGTTCGGAGGTGCTGGAGAAGGCACGAGCCACGACGCTGGCGCTCGGACATCGGGCGGTGGTGGTCAGCTTCGGGCTGTGGGTCGTCGCCGGGGTCGCCTACCCAATCGCCCTGGAACTCACGGCCGGCGGCATCCCGTTGCGCGCGTACACGCAACTCCTCGCGTCCCTTGCGGTGTGCGGGGCGGTCGCCCTCGCCTACCCGTTCTTCATCCTCACCTTCTACGCGGTGCGGTGCCTCTGCCCGATCCTGCTGTCGCACGGCGAGTTGCGCGGAAGCGACGGCCGCAACATCCAGGCCCTCGGCCGAAGCATGCCGCGGTACCTCGCCGTCGCCGCGGCCGTCCCGCTGATCGGGGTCGCCGGGCTCAGCTTCGTCGGCGGAAGCACCGGCGACGCCGTCAACGCGACGGTTCGCGCGCTGTGCCTGGGCGGCATCTTCGCCTTCATCGCCGTGTACCAGTTGTTTCGAAGGATCGAGAGCGACCTGCGCGCACTCGCGCGGGTCGTGTCGCTGGAGGTGCCGGGATCTCCGACCCGGCGGCGTCGGTAGGAGCGGCCGGGCGGAAAAGAGAAGGCCCCTGGTGCTGCCGGGTCGGGGTCCGACAGCACCATGGGCTCAACAGGTATTTCTCCCGAAGCCCCCTCCGCGTTACACCCCGCGTGTCGCGGTCCCCGCGAGACCGCCCATCGTCATGTCGTACAGGGCCGTGGCCAGCTGGTTTCGTCGGCCGCGCAGGTCCCGGCGGAGGTACTCCAGACCCACCTCCCGGTAGCTGACGGTGAGCACCACGAGCAGCGCTTCGAGGTCCACACCCGGACCGATGGCGGACGGATTCAACGTCACATACGTACGCAACAGGTCGCGGCAGCGTTCCTCGATCCGGACCGAACGGTGCGCCGTCAGCGACAGATGCGGGGCATCGTTGAGCAGCGAACCGAGGACGTCGCGATACTCGTCCAGGACGGCGAGGAATTGAGCCTGCAGGGCCGCGTCCTTCAGGAACGTGCCCTCCGCGACCGACTGCTCGAGCTGCGCCCCGAACGCGGCCGTGGTTTCCTCCATGATCTTGTCCATCAGGACGTCGATGATCTCGTCCTTGTTCGCGAAGTACTGATACACCGATCCTTTCGAGATGCCTGCCGCGTCCGCGATGGCATTCGTGCTGCAACCGGTGTACCCCTTCGCGCGCAAAACCTGACCAGTTGCCGACAGGATGCGTGCGACCGTCGCCTGCGAGCGCTGCTGGGAGGGGTCTTTCTCCGCTGGCCAGTGCCCATTCGCGTAGCCTTCCCGATCTGTCACGCAATGCGACTTGTACCCGTCCGATCCGGTGGAGTGAACTGTAACTCACAGCAACTCGAGCGGGGGCTGAGCCACCAGGACGTCCCTCTCGACGACCGAATCGAGTACCTCGACAATGACAGAAACCCAGTCTCGGGAATCCGCCCCCGGCTTCTCCGATTTCACGCCGCCGCGACGCTTCGATATGGACTCGGAGTGGGGTCGCCGCTCGATGCGGACGCTGTCGCGGTTCGTGCACGGCGATCCGACGCCCACCGCGGCGGAGCGGGAACTCCACGCCCGGGCGGTCGTGAGTCAGGACGAGATCGGTGCCGCACTCGCGCGGGCGGTGCTCGTCGACAAGACCGTGACGATGGCCCAGTTCTCCCGGGCACTGTCCGACGGCATCGGCAGTGTGCCCGACCCCGCGCCGCCACTGGCCGCGTTCTTCGAAGCCGTGGACCACCGGCCGTCGTGGGTCGACGACCGTCGCCTCGAACGCGGGGCCGCCGTCTGCCTGCGCAGCGGGATGACCGGACTCGACCTCCTCGCGACCGGTTCGCTGATGAACGGCTACCGCAGCGCCGCCACCTCCCGCCAACTCGTGGCCACCGGCAGGCTCGTCGGGGACGGCGCCGGTCAGCGGGTCGCCGAGACCGTCCGGTGGTGGTACGAGTGCGTCCTGCCTGGCGGCCTGGACCGCGACCGCCGCGGCTGGCAATTGTCCGTCCACGTCCGGCTGATGCACGCGTTCGTCAATCTGACACTGCTGCAGGACGAGGACTGGGACGTGTCCGACTGGGGCATGCCCATCAACCAGTCGGATCAGGCGGGCACGCTCGCCCTCTTCTCGACGACGTTCCTCGTCGGCCTCCGGTCGCTGGGCGTGTGGGTGTCCGCCGACGAGGGCGCCGACGTCATGCACCTGTGGCGGTACATCGGCTGGCTGATGGGCATCGACGACCACTGGCTCGTCGACGACGAGAACACCGGGCGCCGCAACATGTGCCAGATCGGGATGTTCGCGCCCGGCCCCGACGACAACTCCCGGGTGCTGGCCGACTCACTGCAGAAGTCGTGGGGCACGTTCCACTACCCGCGCGCGGAGGCCCTGCGACGCCGGCTCAACCGCCAGCGCCTGCTCAGCATTCAGCGGACGTTCTCCGGCAAGAGGGGCATGCAGGAACTCGGACTGCCGGTCGTGCCTGCCTGGTTCGTTCCGCTGGCACTCGCCGGGAACGGGACGATGCACGGTGCGGCGCGGGTGAGTCCGGCCATGCGGGACCGCGTCGGCCGGCGGTCCCGTCGGCGAGTGGAGGCGTGGCTGGCCGCGAACGAGACGCCGTCGCGGACTCAGCGACGCTCGTAGATGCCGCGCACGTACGCCGCCTGCCCGGCGTGCTGAAGATCGTCGGAGACGACGCTGACCAAGCGAACCCCGAGAGTGACCGGCGGATCCCAATTCTCGTCGACGATCCGGTCGAGTTCGTCCGTGCCGATCGTCTGGACGTAATCGACCGTGCGATCGTGCACGGCGTCGTGGTACTCCCGCAGCAGGTCGGCCCCGGACCGCACCTTCGCCACCTCGTCCGACGACTGCCCGTACCCGATGTCGGCGACCCGGAACGGCAGGCCGAATCGCTCCACCCACCCGCCGGACGTCCACACCTGCTCGGTGCCCGCAACTCCGGCGACGTGATCGTCCTGCACCCGCGTGAGATGCCAGATCAGCCAGGCGATGGTGTTCGCGTCCGCGTCCACCCGGAACGTGAGGGCATCGGCGGGCAGATCGGCCAGCGTCGAATGCACGGTCTCCTGAATGCGATCGAAGGCGTCGGTCAACAGCGCGCTATGGTCCACGATCTTCCTTTCGTCGTGTGCACATCACGTTCCACTATGACCCCAGGCGGGCCCGTTCGGCATGCCTCTGGACGGTCTCGTCCGGCTCCGGTGCCGACGCGAGTCGGCTCGGCCACCAGATCTTCTGCC
Organism: Rhodococcus sp. T7; assembly: GCF_009872365.1. NCBI lineage: Bacteria > Bacillati > Actinomycetota > Actinomycetes > Mycobacteriales > Nocardiaceae > Rhodococcus > Rhodococcus sp. T7. Next base: position 48,788 of record NZ_WXYH01000077.1, on the reverse strand, counting down.
CGATGTCGACGGCGAGGGCGGGCACGAGGAGTGACCGCACGAGGAGTGCGTCGAGGAGAACACCGAAGGCGACGATGAAGGCGATCTGCGCGAGGAAGATCAGCGGGATGACGGCGAGCGCCGAGAACGTCGCCGCCAGAACCACTCCCGCCGACGTGATCACTCCACCGGTGACGGTCAGACCGCGGAGCACGCCGCGGCGGGTGCCGATGCGCTGGGCTTCTTCCCGGACGCGGGTCATGAGGAAGATGTTGTAGTCGATTCCGAGGGCGACGAGGAACACGAACGCGAACAGCGGGACGACGGGGTCGGCGCCCGGAAATCCGAAGATGTGCTCGAAGACCAGGGACGAGATGCCCAGGGTCGCAGCGAAGGACAGCACCACCGTCCCCATCAGCAGCATCGGTGCGAGCAGCGACCGCAGCAGTAGGCACAGGATCGCGAACACCACGAGGATGACGACGGGGATGATCAGGGTGCGGTCCCGCGTCGACGTCGTCTTCGTGTCGAGGTCGGTGGCGGTGTTGCCACCGACGAGGGCGTCGGCACCGTCGATGGGGTGGACGGCGTCGCGGAGCGCGACGATGGTGTCTTCGGCCTCTAGGGAGTCGGCGGGATCGGTCAGGGTGGCTTCGATCGCCACCCGGCCGTCCACCACCAGCGGGTCCCGGGTGCCGGGGGCGGTCAGCACGGTGAGGTCGCCGACGCCGTCGACCCGGCCGGCGTCGAGTACCGCGTCGAGGGTGCCCTCGTTCGCGATGATCACGGCCGGCGATCCGGAGCCGGCGTCGAAGTGGCCGCCGAGGACCTGCTGGCCCGCAACGGAATCGACGTCGAGCAGGAACGTCTCGGACTCCGCGACGCCGCTGGCCTTGAACTGAGGAACCAGGAGCGCGAAGAGCACCAGCACCAGGCTGGACGCAACCCAGAACCGGCGCGGATGTGCACCGATCCGCGCGGCGAGCGCGGCCCAGAACTTGTGGTCGGCGGCCTCGTCCTTCTCGGCGTGCCGCGCGTCGAAGGCGGGCCTGCTCGGCCAGTACGCCGCCCGGCCGAGAAGCACGAGCACCGCGGGCAGGTACGTCATGGAGGCGACGAACGACGCCGCGATGCCGATGGCCGCGACCGGCCCGAGACCGCGGTTGGAGTTGAGATCGGACAGCAGCAGGCAGAGCACGCCGGCGATGACGGTGCCCGCGGAGGCCGCGACCGGTTCGAGTGTCGCCCGCCAGGCGGTCCGCATCGCGCGGTACTTGTCCTGTTCGATCCGCAGTTCCTCGCGGTAGCGGGACACGAGCAGCAGGGCGTAGTCGGTGGCGGCGCCGAACACCAGGATGAACAGGATCCCCTGACTCTGGCCGTTCAGCGCGATCACGCCGGCGTCGGCGAGCACGTACACGAGCAGACTCGACAGTCCGAGTGCGAAGACCGCGGACGTGATCACGGCGAACGGGAGGATCGGGCTGCGGTAGACGACGATGAGGATGAGGATCACCACGACACCCGCCACCAGGAGCAGCAGTCCGTCGATGCCGGCGAACGCCGAGGACAGATCCGCCACCTGACCGGCGGGTCCGGTGACGAGGGCAGTGAGTCCGTCCGGTGCGGCAGCGAGCGCGTCGCGGAGTTCGGTGACGCTATCGCCGACCTCCCCGGTGCTGTCGACGGGCACGAACATCTGCAGCGCCTGCCCGTCCTCGGACGGGATCGGCGGTGACACCTGGTCGCCGAATCCCTCTGCCCCGGCGAAGGAGGCCGCGGTGCCTGCGAGGAATTCGGTGTCGGCAGCGGTGATCCCCGACGTCCGCTCGGCGACGACGATCGCGGGGACGAACCGGGTGTCGGTGAAGCCCTTCTGCAGCGCCGACACCTCGGTGGCCTCGGCCGACGCGGGCAGGAAGGACGTGCTGTCGTTCTGCTGGACGGCGGAGAGCTTGCCGGCGAACGGACCGCCGAAACCGCCGACGGCGAGCCAGACGATCACCAGCAGAGCTGGCAGAATCCATCGCAGTCGACGAACCGGGCGTGGGCGGGCGGTTGTGGTCACATGCTCTCCAATGCGGGACGATTCGACGACCGGATGTCCGGATTGCGACGTTCCTATTTTGTTCAGCCTGCTGAGCAAATTGCAAATGGAGGCGAAGAAATGACGAGCGACGGCATGGACCAGTGGCCCACCGGACGCCTGCTGTCCACGGCGGCGCGACTGGTGGAGCACTCGTGGGAGGACATTCTCCGGTCGGAGAACATGACCCATGCGGGACTCATCTCACTGCACACGATCGCCGACCGGCCCGCCTCGCAACGCGACATCGCGAAGGCCTCGCGGGTGACGGACCAGACAATCAGCCGCACCATCGACCGCCTCGAGCGCGGCGGGTACGTCACCCGGGAGACCGATCCGAACGACGAGCGCCGCAAACGGGTCGCGATCACCGAGTCGGGACGCGCGATCTACCGGCACCTGCTGACCCTGGAGAAGGAGGATGCGGCCCTCACCGCCGCGGTCGGCGACGTGGGGCCGCTTCGCGAACAACTCCTCCACCTCGTCCGGTCGCTGGGACTGCCGCCCCGGGACGCGGACTGATCCGGCGTCACACATTCGCGGGCAGGGCGATGACGACCTCCTGCTCGTTCCCCGGCAGATAGTGGACCGTCACCACCCGGCCGACCTGGACGTGCCCGACCGTGCGCGGCGGCATGAACTTCTCGACGCGGGTGGTGAACGTCGTGCCGTCGGGCCGGGTGACCGCCAGCCCGAGTTCCACCTTCGAATTCCCGTTGCGGATCTCCCCGGGCACACTGAGCGACTGCACCACCGCCTGCGCGGGGATGCCGCGGGCCGCGATGTCGAGCTTGCCCGGGGTGGTGACTCCCTGCCGAATCATGGATCGGTTCAACGCCTCCTGGGCCGACGCCACGTCGCCGGAGCGGTCGATCTCGACCTTGTCGGTGCGGCCGGGAAGGTAGCGGACGGGGAGCACGACACCCGGACGGAGAAGCGCCAACTCGGTCAGCGGCACGATCATCCTGGCGTGCGACTCGAACATCTTGCCGTCGGCGCCCTCCACGGCGAGGTCGATCCGCACTTCCGGCTGGTCGCCCCGCGTCATCCCCGTCTGACGCACCGACCGCACCGTCCCGATCCCGACGGCCCCGTTGCGGAACGCGGCACTGTTGCGCCCCGTGAACGCCGCCAGCACGCTGTCGCCGGTGAGGGCGAAACACACCACGACCACGCTGACCGCGACGATCGGCCAGATCATCTGGGGGCCGACCCACGACAGCGCGTCGATTCCGTAGTTAGTCCGGCCCCGATCGCCGAGTCCGTACCAGAGGTAGTAACCGACCGAGCCGACGAGAAACACCAGGGCGGCGGTACGCACGATCTTCTTCACGAGGTGTCCTTTCCGTGCCTGAACTGAGGGGAGGTGGGACGCGCGCGAACTCGGTGCGGTGACTCCGCGCGCGTCCCGGGGTGGGCCGGGCTCAGCCGCCCACGACGGTCGAGCATGCGAACGTGATGTCGAACTTCGCCGAACTCGGCGCGGTCGGGTTGCTCATGTCGGGCGCTCCGACGCCTTCGCCGGTGACCGTGTAGGTGTCGCCGTCCTTGACGACCTTCGCGGAGCCGCCGGGCATGCCCTGCCCGAAGCCGAGGGCGTAGGGAAGGCCGTTCGACCCGCCCTTGCTGCCGGCGATCCCGACCGCCTGCACGGTGTCGGTGCCGGTGATCGTCGCGGAGACCGCCAGGTCGCCGTACGTCGCGTTGCCGGTGTCCGCCAGCGCCAGGGCCAGGGTGTCGCCCTGCTTGGCGCAGGTCGCGTCGAAGTTCGCGTCCAGCGCCTTGCCGTCGACCGCGGCCGCCGACGCACCCGCCGGGGTCTGCTCAGAGCTTCCGCCGCCGGAGTTGTCGCCGGTGTCGCTGCAGCCCGAGACGAGCAGGGCGACGGCGGCCGCCGCGACGATGCCTGCGGTGTAGACGCGCTTCTGAGTCCGAACGATCTTGTTCATGATCCGTCCTTCACGTTTCGTGAGGGGCGCTCGGCGCCCGTCGTCGATTCCTTCGGCTCGCGGTCTGGAGCCGATGTGAGAAAGGTAGGAACGTCTCGCGCCCTACCGATCCCAGATTTCTCGCGGCGTCGACTGGCCGCGCCTGCGGTAACCTGCTCGAATGCGGACGGGACCGAGGGGCTCAGCGGCTGCTCGGCGACCGCGTGCGATGGTCCTCGACGAGGTGTGGCGCGAGCTGGACGGCGTCGAACCGCTCAGCGGCCCGGACGGCGGACCCCTGAGCCGCACCGTGAAACTGATCCTCGATCCGCTGGTCATCCGCCCGGTGCAGAACCCGCTGTGCGCCGGTCCGATCGTCACGGCCGACGGGGCGCAGCTGCTCGCCACCCGGGTGCACGCCTCCGCCGACGTCCTGCGGGCCACCGCGGCGTGGTTCACGCTGCTCAAGCGGGTCCGCCGGGCGCTGCGCATCACGGACGGCAACCCGCAGGACCTGTACTTCCAGCGGTGTTTCGAACTCGCGACCGGGTCGGGGGTGCCCGATCCGCTCCGCGACGAGGCCGTCGCCGAGAACACGCTGCGCGACGTGCACGATGTCGCCGCCGGCCGCACCACGCAGGCGTTGAAGGCCCACGTCACCGACCCGGCCCGGGCGCGGGAACTGAGCGCCCTCATCGACCTCGCGTGGGGGCGGCGACCGCTGTCGGGCACCGCGACGGGCGACCACGCCGCCGCCGTGGCCGTGGTCCTCGACGCCTGTCCCGGCGCGCGGCTCGAGCAGGACGGTGACGACGGACGGTACGCCCTCGACGACCTGATCGCCGGCCATGCGGGCACCCACCACGGCATCGCGCTTTGGACGTCGGCGCCGGAGGTCACCGCCCACCGGCTGGGCCTGACGAGCCATCCGGTGCCCGTGCCTCCCCGCCTGGGGTCGTCGGCGTCCACCTCGGCGCTCGGGCTCCCCTTCGACCGTTCCGTCCACGAACGCGTCTTCACGGTGCTCCGCGCGTCGACCGACCGTGCGGAGCTACCGCCGATCCACGAACTGGTCACCACCGAGATCGCCCGAAGTTGCTCGCCCTGGGCACTTCTCGACGAGACGCTACGGGTCGCGGCGACGACGGGTGCCGCACTCGCGACCGGGCTCCACCCGATCGGGACCGCACCCTCTCCCTCGGACACGGACACGACCGCCGTCCGGGTGATCAACGGTCGCTGGCAACGCGAGGCGTACGTCCTGCAGGCGCGGCGCCTCACCGTGAACGCCGACGCGGCGACGCTGCCCGACACGAATCCGCTGGCGGCCATCGCCGCCGAACTCCGCGAGCCGTGGCGGCCCTACCTCCGCCGACTGTGGGTCCGCCTCCACGGCCGCGACGTCCGAGAGTTCTCCGTCCACGAACCAGGCGAACTGTGGGATCTCCTGGACGGGGTGGCGCGGTCGGTCATCCTCGACCACCGGATGCGGGTCAAGCAGGCGCTCAGCGCAATTCCGCTCGCGGACGCGACGGATGCTCCCGAATCGAGGGCGAGTTGACCACCGGCACCGTGCGGATCGACCGCGCCCCCGACGGGCTCTGGATCATCGCCCCCGAGAACGCACCGAGCGTCCTCGACGACACAGCGGGCATCGACGTGACCGTGCTCGAAGTTCTCGGCGGGCACCTGTCGTGGAGTGTGCTCGCCGAACACACCGTCCCGGTCGCGGTGATCGACGACGTCGACACGGCGCAGAACTGGATGTGGGCGGTGTTCGGCGAGGAGGTGGCGCTCGCCGTGGCCGCCGGCGAGACCGGGAGCGAGATCACGGTCGAACCGGCACGGCCGCGGGTGGCCGCGGGCGCTCGACGCCTCGCGTTCGCGCACTGGGCGGCGCGGTGGTGGCCGACGTCGACGGTCGACGCCATCCCGGCGCTCGACGCGGGACTGCTGAACCGCGAGATCGCGGCGCTCGTCAAGGACTGCGATCTGCTCGTCGACGGGGACGACGCGCTCGCACCGTCCGGACCCACGCTCGCCGACCGTCCCGGGCGGGCGGACGACTACGCGCTCGCCGCGGGCGCCGCGGGCGCGACACTGCCGGACACCCTAGTGCTGGCGCGGGGCATCACGGGATCCGACTGGCGCCGGTACCCTCCCGGTCTCGTCGACTGTTCCGAGCGCGCGGTGTCGTGGGAGGTGGTGCGCACCTCCGGGAGCACCGCTGTGCGCGTGAGTGTCGTTGCGGCACCGGACGTCTCCGGACCCGTGCCCGAGCACGTCCGCCCCCGCGCACTGGTCGGCACCGCATCGGGCACCGTCGACGTCGCGCTGCAACTGTCGGGAGACGTCTGGTTCGGCGAGTCGGGCGCACCACCCGGCGCGGATGCAGGAGTGTCCGTGGACGTGTACCTGCCCGGGTTCGGCGTGAACGGTTTCGCACACGTCGGAGGTCCGGACGTCCGTGAGCGGGTTCGGGCCCTGGCCCGCCTGCGGCTGCGCCGTGCCGCGGAACCGGCTCCGGACGACGGACCGGACACGCCACTGCTCGCCGAGATAGACGCCGCCTCCTCGGATCCGGACTTCTGACGTGGACGACCGGACCGGCCGCGACCTTCTTGCCGCGGGAGCCGCGGCCTATGCACGCGGAGACGTCGCCGAGGCGCTCCGGACGTTCGAGGAGGTCGCCTCCGCGGCCACCGGCGACCTCCGGACGAGCGCGATCATCAACGCGGCCAGCATGTCCGATGAACTGGGCGAACACGCGAAGGCCGTCGACCTGTACCGTGAGGCCCTCGCGGTGATGTCTGCCGGCGCGATCCGGATGCGTCCGGCGGCGCTGGTCAACCTGTCGCAGGCACTGCAGCACATCGGCGACCTCGACGGCGCCCAGGACGCGCTCGAGCAGGCGCGGGAACTGCTCGCGGCCGGCGGCGAAGACCAGGGCGACCTGCGGGTCGCGTGCCTGCTGTCGCTCACCGCGGTCGCGATGCATCGGCAGCAGTGGGCGCACGCGGCCGACGTGGCCACCGAGTCCCTGGACGCGGCAGTGCGTTTCGCCCCGGGTCTGGCCGGCCATCCGTTGATGAACCTCGCTGCCATCCACTTCGAGACCGGGCGTTTCGACCTCTCCGACGACTTCGCCGGGCAGGCGCTCGCCGCATTCGAGACGGCGGGCGACGTCAACGCGGTCGCCGAGACGCAGCAGAACCTGGGCATCATGCGTGTCCGCACGGGGCGCCTCGACGATGCGGAACCGCTGCTGCTGTCGAGCCAGACGTATTTCGAGCGGGCGGGGATCGGTCACCGGGCGGGAATCGGATCGAAGGTGCTGGCGTTCCTCGCCGAGGGCCGCGGCGAGGCCGCACGCGCGGCGGCGCTCTACCGCCGCAGCCTCGACTACTTCCAGGGGTCCGGAGCGGTGCTCGACGTCGCGGACGTGGAGACGCGCCTCGCCACCGTCGCCTTCGCCGAGGGCCGACCGGATGAGGGCGAGAGACTGCTCGCCGCCGCGTTCGCCACGTATCGCGGGCTGGGGCTCGGGCTGCACTGCGCGCAGGTCGACTTCTGGCACGCGACCCTCCTCGAATCCGCGCTGGCCGCCTCCGGCACACCGGACGGTGCGGCGCGAGCCACCGCGCTCGCCGTGCCCGCGGCGATCGCCATCGACGCCGTGCGATACACGCTCCCCAACGGCCGGCAGCGCGAGCAGTGGAACCGCGAGATCGCCGATCCGGCGATGCAATTGGCGTTCCGCCTCGCCTACGCGTCCGGCGACGTCCGGCTGGTGGCCGATCTCGTCGAGGCGCAGTGCGCGGGGACGACGGTGGACATCGGCCGCGCCGGGCACGGCACCCCGTTACGGCTGCCCCTGCAGTTGCCCGACCCTCCCCCGGTGGGCGCCGCCGGCGCCGACGGCTCCGTCCTGCTCGGCGCCGCACTGGCCGGAGTCGCGGCCGGTGCGGGCCTGCCGGTACCCCTCCCCCCGCGGCTCGCCGTGAAGTCGGACGGACGGATCGTGCTGGGCTCCTCGATCGCGGCCGCCGAGGAACGCTACGGGCGCGAGGTCCGCGACTGCCGCGTCGTGCCCGCCTGGTGATCCCACTTTCCGTTCCCTGCGAGGAGATTCAGGGCCGCAGGGTGTCATGGTGGTCACACCGCAGGTCCGGCGATCACCCCGGGGTGCGTGGGTGAATGTCCGCGCTGACCTGCAACGCGTCCGATTCGACAGTCATTGATAGCCCCATCCAATCTATGGAATAGGTCTCATAGATTGGACCTATTCCAATCTGCTGGATAGCCTCGTCGCTGTCGGCTTCCAGTCTTACGAATAGAGGTTCCAATGGCCCTGATCAACACGCAGATCAAGCCCTTCGCGGCGTCCGCTTTCAAGGACGGCGCGTTCATCACCGTCTCCGCGGACGACATCAAGGACAAGTGGGCTGTCTTCTACTTCTACCCGGCCGACTTCACGTTCGTCTGCCCGACCGAGCTCGGCGACCTGGCCGATCACCACGAGGAACTGCAGCGTCTCGGCGTCGAGGTCTTCTCGGTGTCCACCGACACCCACTTCACGCACAAGGCGTGGCACGGATCCTCCGACACCATCGGCAAGATCAAGTACGCCATGATCGGTGACCCGACGCAGGAGATCAGCAAGAACTTCGAGGTTCTGCGCGAGAACGAGGGACTGGCCGACCGCGGCACCTTCCTCGTCGACCCCGACGGCGTCATCCAGTTCACCGAGGTCACCGCGGAAGGCATCGGCCGCAACGCCGCCGAGCTGGTCCGCAAGGTCAAGGCCGCTCAGTACGTCCGGTCGCACCCGGGCGAGGTCTGCCCGGCCAAGTGGGAAGAGGGCGAAGAGACCCTCGCTCCGTCGCTCGATCTCGTGGGCAAGATCTGACGTAGCCCAGTCGACCGTAGGCACGGGCTCAGATCTTCTGAGCCCGTGCGCGCGGTTCCCGGTGCTCCGCTCCCGTGGGGGGCAATCGGTGTCGCACCAACACTTTCCGGACCGCCCAGAGCTGGTTTCCGGTTTCCGATCCCTTTTCTCCCCGATCGATGGAGTAGATCCGCATGCTCGAAGCCTCGCTCGCCGGCCAACTGAAGTCCCTGCTCGAACGGCTGACCCTGCCGATCGAGCTCGTCTCCTCACTCGATGACGGCCCCAAGTCCACCGAACTCGCCGAACTGCTCACCGAGATCGCGGCGATGTCGGACAAGGTCACCTACGAACGCCGCGACGACGACGCGCGCCGCCCGTCCTTCGCCGTCCGCCGCAGTGGCACCGACACCGAGGTCCGCTTCGCCGGGATCCCGCTCGGCCACGAATTCACCTCGCTCGCACTCGCTTTGCTCCAGGTCGGCGGTTACCCGTCGAAGGAGTCCCCCGAACTGCTCGAGCAGGTCCGCAATCTCGACGGCGACTTCCACTTCGAGACATACTTCTCGCTGTCGTGCCAGAACTGCCCCGACGTGGTGCAGGCCCTGAACCTGATGTCCGTGCTGAATCCGCGCATCAGCCACGTCGCGATCGACGGCGCCCTGTTCCAGGACGAGGTCGACGGTCGCCAGATCATGGCCGTGCCGACGGTCTTCGTCAACGGCGAACTCTTCGGCTCCGGCCGGATGAGCCTCGAGGAGATCATCGGCAAGCTCGACGTCGGTGCCGCCGACCGCGCCGCCGACGCGATCGCGCAGAAGGACCCGTTCGACGTGCTCGTCGTCGGCGGTGGCCCGTCCGGCGCCGCGGCCGCGGTGTACGCCGCGCGCAAGGGAATTCGCACCGGCATCGCGGCCGAACGCTTCGGCGGCCAGGTGCTCGACACCATGGCGATCGAGAACTTCATCTCCGTCCCCTACACGGAGGGCCCCCAGTTCGGGTCTGCGCTCGAGAATCACGTCCGCCAGTACGGCGTCGACATCATGAACACGCAGAAGGCCGCGAAGCTCGTGCCCGCCGCCACGGAGAACGGTCTCGTGGAGATCGAACTGGAAAGCGGTGCTTCTCTTCTCGCGCGGACCGTGATCCTGTCGACGGGTGCGCGGTGGCGCTCGATGAACGTGCCCGGTGAGGACCAGTACCGGAACAAGGGCGTCACGTACTGCCCGCACTGCGACGGACCGCTGTTCAAGGGCAAGCGCGTCGCCGTGATCGGTGGCGGCAACTCCGGCGTGGAGGCCGCGATCGACCTCGCCGGACTCGTCGAGCACGTCACGCTCATCGAGTTCGACTCGGTGCTCCGCGCCGACGAGGTGCTGCAGCGCAAACTGCGCAGCCTGCCCAACGCGGACATCCTCCTGAGCACGCTCACGACGGAGGTCGTCGGCGACGGCAACAAGGTCACCGCTCTGGCCTACAAGGACCGCACGACCGATACCGCGCACACGCTCGACGTCGAGGGTGTCTTCGTCCAGATCGGTCTCCTGCCCAACACCGAGTGGCTGGCCGGGAGCATCGAGTTGTCCGATCGCGGCGAGATCGCGATCGACGACCGCGGCCAGACGTCGGTCCCCGGCGTGTTCGCCGCCGGTGACTGCACCACCGTGCCGTACAAGCAGATCGTGATCGCCGCCGGTGCCGGCGCCACGGCAGCACTGAGCGCATTCGACCGGCTCATCCGCACGGGTGTGCCTGCCGAGGATTCCGCGGCAGCAACCGTCGGCTAGTTCGACCGCCCTCCGCTGAACCCCTGCCCACCCGGGTGCGTGGCACACACGCCACCGCCCGGATGGGTAGGGAATGCTGGGGCGGTGCCGACTCACCCGTCCCACCCGCCGACCTCGCACGAGCAGCCCACCGCGATCGTGCGGATGGCCGACGCCGGCGACCTGTACACGTCGTGGCGGTGGACTCACGACTCCCACCCCGGCGGGGTCAGCGTCGCCCCCGCCGCGCAGGTGGATGAGGCCGTCGCCGCGCTGGCCCGGGCCCTTCCCGACCTCACGGACCCGCAGGGGCTGCACCGTTCACTGACGACGGGCGCGTTCTCCTGCTACGAGTCCGAACACGATCTGGCTCAACTCCTCTCGCGCACATTTCTTCCGTTCGGCCTCGCCCGGCAGTTGCACGAACTGTTCACCCGCGGCGTGCGCCCGCATCTCCGCATCCAGCCGTCACCCCGGGTCGCACAGGTGCCGTGGGAACTGATCGCCCCCGACGCCGGGCTGCGTCTCGTCGACATCGCGGACGTCAGTCTGCTGGCCCCGCTCAGCATCGTGCACTCCCCCGGCCGCCCGGTCCGAACCTGGACGGATGACCACCGGCTCCCCGTCGTCGCGGTCCTCGACCCCCGGGTGCCGGGCTTCCGCGCCGATTCGGTTCTCGGTTCCGTTCTGGGCCGGATGGCCGCGGACAGCCCGCTGTCGCAGCGGGTCGCGACGTACACCGACGACGGCCGGCTGCTCCCCGCCGTGGACGGACCGCTGGATGTGTTCCGCCGCGAAGATGTCGACCGACAGTGGCTCGGCGCGGCGTTGCGCGAGGGCGCGGGCCGGCTGGTGTACGTCGGGCACGTCACGGCGGCGGTACCCGAATCCGGTCAGAGCGAGCACGCGGAACTGCACCTCGCCTGCTCCGCCGACGCGGTCGGGTTCGCGGAGCCGACGCGTGCGCACCGGCCGTTGTCCGCGAAAGACCTCCAGCTGGGGACGCACACGCTCACAGACGAACCGATCCGCGGCGCCGACCTGTGGCCGATCCCGAGCCGGGTTGCGCTCATCGCCTGCGAGAGCGGCGGCGACCTGCGGTTCAGCGAGGCCCTCGGACTGGTCTCCGCGATGATCGCCGGCGGGGCGGAACTCGTCACCGCGAGTCGCTGGGCCCTTCCCACGGACCTCGCGTTCCAGCGCATCGCGGGCGCCGCACCACACGCCCGCCCACTGCAGGACGCCATCTGCTCGATCGACGCGGCACACGAACTGCCCGACGCGGTCGGCGCGCTCGGCGCATGGCAACGCGACCGAGTCGCGGCCTGGCGGGACGAACGGACGATCGAGCACTCACCGGTGCTGTGGGCGGCGTTCGCAACCGTCTCGGTGCCCTGAAACCTCTGGTGCCCTGAAACACCAGGTGCCCCGATTCACCTGGTGCACTGCCGAGGTTTCCGTTCCCCACATCGTGTCGGTCGGTCGTTGTACCGTCGTTCCTGTCGGTTCCGGCACCTAGAAGGAGCATGCCCCATGACCTCTCGTCTCAACCCCTACATCAGCTTCGACGGCAACGCGCGGCAGGCAATGGAGTTCTACAAGGACGTCTTCGGTGGCACCCTGGCGGTGAGCACCTTCGGTGAGTTCGGCGCCCCGGACGCCGAGGGAGCCGACAAGATCATGCACGCCATGCTCGAATCCGACAACGGGTTCACGCTTATGGGTGCAGACACGCCGCCCGGCATGGAACACAACCCGGGCACCAACATCGCGGTGAGCCTCAGCGGCGACGACGGTGACCTCCTCCGCGGTTACTGGGCCAAGCTCTCGGACGCCGGCTCGGTGTCGGTGCCCCTCGAAAAGCAGATGTGGGGAGACGAATTCGGTGCCTGTACCGATCAATTCGGTATCTCATGGATGGTCAACATTGCCGGGACGCCCAGCTGATCGCAGCGCCGGGTAGTCCTGCAGGTCGATGCCGGTAGCGAAGAAGTCGGTCAGCTTCATCATCAGGCCGAACAGGGCCTTGGACTTGAACGTCCAATTCCGCATCCTGATGCGAGTCGGCGACTTCGGCGCGAGAAACGGTCCGGCGCTGCCCTTGCGGGCAATCTTCGCGTACCGGTGCATCTGCTCGTTATAACGTTCGAACGCCACGCGGTGGTCGCCGCCGGCGGCGGCGAGTTCGCCCGCCAGCACATATGCACCGACGAGAGCGAGACCGGTTCCGAAGCCGCCCAGCGTGTTTCCGTACGCGGCATCGCCGAGTAGGGCCACGCGTCCTGCGGTGTAGGTATCGGTCTCGACCCGTGCGATCGAGTCGAGGTAGAAGTCAGGTGCGTCGTCCAGGTGCGCGAGCAACCCGGGCACGCGCCAGCTCGCACCTGAGTACACGGCGGCCAGCAGTCGCTTCTGCTCGGTGATGTCGCCACGGTCGTAGTCGATCGGGTCGGAGGCGAAGACGAACAACTCGGGAGCCTTCGGCCCACCGACGACGGCCATCCTTCCCGGTTCGTTGTACATCCATCCCGTCGCGCGTTCCCGGTCGGCCGACGCCGCAGTCACCGCGTCCGTGGCGCCGACGACGGCGTAGTAGTACCCGAGGAATTGGACGAAGTTCTCCTCTGGCCCGAACCGGAGTCTGCGCACGGCCGAGTGGATGCCGTCGACGCCGAACACGAGATCGAAGCGGCGTCCGCGCGACTTCTCGAACGTGACCTCCGCACCGGACTCCGTGTCGGTGAGCGCGGTGGCGGAATCACCGAACAGGTACTCGCACGAATCCGCGGTCCGCTCGTACAGGATCTCGGTCAGGTCGCCCCGCAGGATCTCGACGTCGCCGCCGATGAATTCACCGGGCATGGTCGCCAGATGTTTGTCGTGTTCGTCGACGATCCGGAGGTCGGTCTTTCCGGTCTGCCTGCGGTGCACCTCGTCGAGGATCCCCATCTTTGCCAGCACCCGGCGGTGCACCTCCCCCTTGAAGTCCACGGCCTGGCCGCCGAGCCGAAGGACCGGTGCGTTCTCGACGACGGTGACGGCGTATCCGCTGCGCGCGAGCCAGAACGCCAGGGCGGGCCCGGCGATGCCGGCACCCGAGATCAGGACGGTTTCGTTCGGCATAGGTCCTCCGAGAATGAATTGTGTCTGACGGACACAGTTAAGTGTATGGTAGACACAATTCCGGATCAAGAGTCGTCCGGAGGAGCGCAAAATGGATACCCAGCCCCGTACCGCCGAGCTGCTCTGGGGATCGCCGGACAGACCGAAGCGCGGTCCGAAGCCGGCGCTGAGCCTCGAGCAGATCGTCGCCACCGCCATTTCCATGGCCGATGCGGAGGGCCTCGCCGCGCTGTCGATGCAGCGCCTCGCGGAGGACCTCGGGTTCACCAAGATGTCCCTCTACCGCTACACCCCCGGGAAGGCCGAGCTGACCGCCCTCATGCTCGATGCCGCTCTCGGACCCGCACCCGACCTGTCCGAGATCGACGGCGGCTGGCGCGCAGCGCTCCACGAGTGGGCACTGCGCATGTGGGCGGGATTGCGACGGCATCCGTGGGTCGTGGACGTCGCCGTCGGCCCCCGCGTGATGGGACCGAACGAAATGGCCTGGCTCGAAACCGGCCTCGCGGCGCTGAGCGGCACCGGACTCACCGGCGGGGAACGACTGGATTCAGTCGTCCTGATCACCGGCCACGTCCGCAGCCTCGCTCAGCAGACGACGGCCCCCGGCGCCGAAACCGACACACCCGAGAAGGCCCTGAACGCGATCATGACGGGAATCCTCACCGACAACGCCGAACGCTATCCCGAGGCGGCGGCGGCCTTCGCGTCGGCGAGTTCGTCTTCCGGGCAGGACGATGCGCTCGAATTCGGCCTGGCCCGGATCTTCGACGGCCTCGCCGCACTCGTCGCGGAACGCGCCGAATAGCGGAGCCGCGGTCTGATCAAGCGGATCGAGGCCTGAGCAACACGGCAATTGTCACAGCCAGGACGCCGCCGCACAGAAGCCCGGCAAGCGCTGTGGCCCAACGCTGTCCCATCGATGCATCCGTGGAAGTCAGCGCGCACACCAGCATCGTCGCCGCACCTGTCAATGACTGGGTGACATTCCAGTTCAGAAGCTGACTGGTTCCGGTGTGGACTCGCAGAAGGGACGGGGGAATCAGTACGTTGGAGACAATGAGAAGCACGATGCCGGGGTAGAGCAGAGCGTTCATTGCTGTCCTATCACAGAGCGGTGGACGGTGAGGACGAGTTCATATCGTGCGGATCGGTCACAGACCCTCCATCTCCTCTACCTTCAATGCGAGCGCGACATCCAGGCGCAGAATGGGATCCGTCGTGAACGGGCCGACGATGCTCTCCAACTTGCCGATCCGGTACCGCAGCGTGTTGTAGTGGAAATGCAGGACGCGTGCAGTCTCGGCGACGTTGCAGTTGGTGTCCAGGAGTGCCTGCATCGTCTGGCGGAGGTCGATCGCCTCGTCCGAGTCGCCGGCCAGCGAACCGAGGATCTCGGTGGCGAACGATCGGAGCTCGGCGCTGTCGTCGACCAGGGAGAGCAGTCTGTGGACGCCCAGGCTGTCGAAGTGTGCGACAGAACCGTTCCCGCGCATGCGCCGCCCCACAGTCACTGCCCTACGTGCCTGGTCGTACGCCTGCGGAATGTCGGCAGCCGAGTCGATGACCCGACTCACGCCGGTGCAGAACGAGTGCCTGCCGCCTCCTCGGTCCCCGGTGACGGCCGCAATCAGATCGTCGACGACAATTCGCGAGTCGTTGCCACCGACCGGCATCAACACCACCACCTCGTGGCTGAACCCGACTACCGGTGCGTACCGATCCCTGCGCCGGACCACTTGTTTCCAGGCAGCAGTGAGTCTCTGTTGCGGCATTCGTCCGGCACCCGGCGGCCGTACCGCAGGTCCGGTTGTCGAGCGAGCGGGGTCCGGGTCGAGCTCCGCGACGACGACCACCATGGAGCGGTTCACGTCCCATTCGAGCTGTGCGCAGTGCTCCGTGATCTGGTCAACCGTACCGGCATTCCCGCTGAGCACGTCGCGCAGGAAGTCGCCGTGAAACTTTGATTCGACCGCCGACACGGCGAGTTGCTTGGTCACCGCCAGCGCGACCACGGTCGCGGCTCGCTCCAGCGCCTGCACGGTGACGGGACCCAGTCCGCCGTCTCCCACGAAGGCGAGGATGACGCCGTGGTCGGTCCCGCCGGCATGAACCCGCGCGACGGCGATCTGGCCGGCCTCCGTGCCCGGCGCCGGCTGCAGGCCGTGGTGCAGGCGCTCGGTGCGAAGCCTGCCGGACGGGTCGAACAGCGGCAGGTCCTCCAACGCCTGCAGATTGGCCGTCGTACCCGCGGTCGCATTGACCCGCCCGTCCGGTGTGCAGATCAACACCGCAGCGTCGAACAGCGCGGCGACCTCGTCCGCGATCTGCGGCAGGTCGCCACCTTCGAGGACGATCTTCGTCAAGGCACGGTGCATGCGATCGGCGACGTCGAGAGCGAAAGCCTGCCGATCGACGAGGTGTGTGAACACCTCGGACATCACCTCGTCGAAACCGATGTCGTGCGGGATGAGAAACAGCGGAATGTCGAGACGGTCCGATGCCTCGAGCATCGCGGCAGGGAGATCGCCGAGGTACCGGCCCTCCTTGACACCGAGTGCGGCCGCGCCGCACCGGGCGAGGCCCTCGACGAGCTCGACCAGCGCCCGGGGGTCGAACGGCTCACCCGAATCTGCATGTCGCAGAGGGAACCCCGTGGTGATCAGCAGTTCGTTGGGCTTCACCCACGGCAGGATGTCCGGCACCTCGATGACGTTGACTCGCAGAACGCTCTGCTCCAGTCCGCCCGCCCCCGCGAGGAGCGTGGAGCCGGCCAAGCTGGGGAGGGTCAGCGCCTCCCGAATCGTCAACGCGTAGCCGGCTGGTGACGGCAGATCGACCGCGTCCACGGGTGCAGCTCAGCTCGGGAGGAGTGCCGGCGGAAGCACGCGCTGCGTCCACTTCGTCTTCTGCTCGTACGCGTGGGCGAGTTGGAGGACGGCTCGGTCGGCGCCGTGTCGTCCGATTATCTGAATTCCCATCGGGAGCCCGCGGTCGTCGAAACCGACCGGCATCGCGGCGACCGGGAGACTCGTCATCGTCCACGGTGCGACGGTCTCCATCCACCGGTGATACGTATCCATTGGCCGGCCGTCGATCTCGGTGGGCCAGTGGGTGGACTTGTCGAACGGGAACACCTGGGCGCTGGGTGCGAGGATGTAGTCATACGTTTCGAACATCTTCGTGAGGGCAGCCTGCCAGTCGTTGCGAGCCGCCGCAGCCTTCGTGACGTCGAGCGCGGACAGTGCGATTCCGTGCTCCATCTCCCACACGAATTCGGGCTTCATCTGCTCGCGTGTCTGCGGGTCGTCATAGAGGTCGACCAAGCCGAGCTGCGCCCACCAGCGCCATCTCAGGAAAAGCTGCCAGATGTCTTCGGGTTTGTAGTCGGGGAGCGCCGCGTCGACGCGGCAGCCGATGTTCCGGAATGCGTCGAACGAGGACTCGCACAGCTCGAGAACTCCGGGTTCCGTCGCCAGGTACCCGTCCCAGTCACCCACCCACGCGATCAGCGTTCCGTGGAAGTCCCGCTCGAGGTTTCGTGTGAAAACCTCGGGGTCCTCGTCGATGCCGAGCGGGGCGCCTGCGTCGGGCCCGGCCATCGTCGACAAGAGCTGCGCCACGTCTGCCACCGACCGTCCCATCGGGCCGACCACCGCGCCCTGAGCGATGAAGCCTGCCTCCGGGATGCGTCCCCATGACGGGCGAAATCCCACAACGTTATTGAAGGCTGGTGGATTTCGCAGTGACCCCATGTAGTCACTGCCGTCGGCAACCGGGACCATCCGCAGTGCCAGGGCCGCGGCGGCGCCGCCACTGCTTCCACCTGCGGTGCGTGACGTGTCGTACGGTGTCGCCGTTGTGCCGTACACCGGGTTGTACGTCTGGGACCCGAGCCCGAACTCGGGAGTGTTCGTCTTCCCGATGACAATGGCACCCGCCGCCTTGATCCGCGCGACGAACAGGTCGTCCGCATCGGCGATCCGGTCGGCGAAGATGGGTGATCCGGATGTGAACGGAATTCCCTTGGCCGCGGAGAGATCCTTGACGGCGTGCGGGAACCCGTGCATCCAGCCGAGGTAGTTCCCGTCGGCAAGCTGATGGTCCCGCTCGCGCGCTTCGGCCAGCAACTCGTCCCGGTCCCGCAGGGCAACGATGGCGTTGACACTGTGATTGTGCCGTTCGATGTGGTCGAGATAGGCGGTCATGACGTCGACGCACGACACCTCGCGGCTCTTGATCAAACCGCTGAGCGTGAGCGCGTCACACATGACGAGATCTTCGTATCCTCTTGGCCCGCCCAAGGGTTCGACGTCAGTTCGGGGCGGATCACCTGCGTCGACGGGATCGATGACGTGTGCCACTTGTGAACCTCTCCACGGTTTCGGATGCGATTGCCGGCGATCGAGGGTGCGCAGCGGCGCGGTGGCGGCCGCGCACCCTCGTTCACGGTGCGACCAGGAACTACTGGCCGAGGTCGACGATGGCGGCGACGGGGCCCCCACCCTCCGGGCCCTGGTGTGCGGCCGATACGGACACGAACACCGCCGGGTCACCGGTGACCGAAGACGCGACACCGCCGACGCACGACTTGATCTGGCGGTGCCAGTGCACGTCCGAGTCGTCGAGCATCGCGTTGCGGCGGCCGCGCACCGTCCCGTCCTGACTCGCCTCACACTTGAGGAAGACATTGACGAGCCGGCCGTCCAGGTCACTCGTGTGGGGCCGCTCGGGCAGTTCGAGTCCCGCATCCCGGATCGCCGACCAGATGCCGTCCTGATCGAGCGGATCCTTCATCACGCTGTGCCCGATCCGGTAGCGGCCGCCGACACCGCGTGCGTTGCCCACCACCACGATCTGAGCCCGGTCCAACTCGACACCCGAGGAGCAGGATGCGACCGACGAGTAGAGGTCCCGGCTGTGCATGACATCGGCATCGCCGGGCATGTCGATCTCACCGAGGGCGACGGCAATCCCCAGTGCCGTGCCACCGTTCGACAAGTCCATCGACTCGTGCGTCTGCTCGGTCCACACCGTCTCGCCGCGGCTCTTGGCGTCCCGGATGGTGTGGATCGTCAGCAACGGAGTCTTCGTCTGCACGTAGTGCACGTCGGCGGGGTCGGTGATACCGGCGTTGTCCATCGCCATCTTCACCGCCGCTGCCACCTTGGTGATCATCGCCGTGCGACCGATGTCTTCGGGGAGAAGCTGCTCACTCATCGCGACACCGACGGTCAGTCGCGGCTCGTCGGTCTTCACCGCCTTCTCTGCAGGCACAGTTGCGAAGAGCGTTGCGTGCGGGCTGATCACACCGTCGGTACCGCCGGACCAGACGATGGGCACCTGCGCCACCTCGTCCGTGCTGCGGCTGCCCTTGGCGGAGAGGACCTCACGGAAAGCCCGATCCGCGATGATGCGCGTGTAGTCGTTGACGCCGCCGTTGCCCTCGGTCTTGCCGATGACTGCGATGACGCGGTCCGCTTCGAGCACACCGTCGTCGATGAGCTTGGCCAGCTCGCCGGCGTCGGACACGCTGTGCAGGGGAACCTTGCGGACCTCGATTGCTTCGGGCATTGACATCTCCTCTATACGTGGCTTGCGGGGTAGTCGAGATCAGCTCTTGGCGATCGGAACTCCAACGCAGCCCACGCTATGAGGGCGAGCACGTTCGGACATTGGCAAAGTTTGCCCAACCCAGAACTCACATTGGGCAGAGTTGACCAGTGCCGCTGGCGACAGCATCGAAGTCGCGCTGCCGGTGATCGGAGTGACCGGCGCCGACGAGGTCGGGCCATTGCGTCCACGTGCGGGGGAGCTTCCATCAACGTCCGACATACCCGTGACGGATCACGTGACCGGCTGGGGAGATGCTGCCGGTCTCAGTTAATCGGCCGGCGTTCAAGAAGTAGCCTCTGGCGCGGAGAAGAGGGAATCCTCACCGACACCGCCGAGCGTTACCCCGAGGCGGCAGCGGCCTTCGCCTCCGCCGGCTCCTCGTCCGGGCGGGACAATGCGCTCGAATTCGGCCTGGCCCGGATCGTCGACGGCCTGGCCGCACTCGTCGCGACCCGCGCCGGATGGCCGAGCGCGGGACCTCAGCTCGCCTGAGGTTTCAGATCGCCGTAGTAGGTGTGCGCCTTGCCGGCGAGAAGCCACAGAGGCGCAGCGTCGTCGTCGTCGGACAGGTAGCCCTTGCCACGACCGTCCGCCAGGTATTGGGAGCGAACCCACTCCTCCATCGCCTCGTTCGACTGGTCGGGCAGTCCGTAGAGCTGCGCGACCGCGCGGTGGAGTTGTTCGTCGTCGACGGTCATGCCCTGTGGCTGCTTGCGCAGGTTCAGCGCCTTGTCCGTCTCCCCTGCTCGATGCAAGTGGACGATGTGGAACGCCATCTCGCACACGAACGGCTGGTTTCGATTCACGGTGCTCCTCTCCGCTCGTCACCATCGATCGTCCCGCCCGAGTCCGTCCCGCGCCAGTGCGGGGCACCTGCAGGAACGATCTCGCAACTTGCGTCAGAGGGGTGGTGGTCAGCCGCTCGACGCTCGTAGCGTCGTAGGTGGGTGTACGTGAGTCGGAACGAACGAGGAGGAGACATCGTGACGATCGACAGAGGAATTCTTGCCCTGCTGGAGGCCAAGCCGGGCAAGGGCGAGGAACTGGCTGCGTTCCTGGAGCAGGGACGCGCCCTGGCGGCGGCGGAGGAAGGCACCGTCACCTGGTACGCGTTCAAGGTCAGCGACACCACGTACGGCATCTTCGACACGTTCGAGAACGAGGAGGGCAGGCAGGCGCACCTGAGCGGAGCGATCCCCGCCGCTCTGGGCAACGTCGGCCCCGATCTGCTCGCCAGGGACCCCGACATCCGTCCAGTCGACGTGATCGCCGTCAAGTAGGACGCCCGCCGGGTTTCCTATCGTACGGTCAGTTGAATCCTGCCCGTAAACCTACCCGATCGGGTAGGGCACAGACTGTCCGCGACGCGGCATACTTGCCCGGCTCGGGGGTTTCCGAAAACGATACGGAGAAACTGATGCTCGACCGGCTGTACGCCGCTGTCCTCGCCGTCGCCGGCCTCGGTTACGGCGGTTACATCCTCCTCGACGAATTGACCGGAGGGTCGGACACACCCGGCGAGGACGACCATCGTCTCCACGAAGTCCCCTCGGGAGCAGGTGTCCACGCTGTGACGTCCTTGTAGCACTGACGTCAGGTTGGCGAAGCGCGAGGGATGCCGGACTAGCGGCTCACGAGTTTTATCGCCGCCGCCTCGATGGTGTCCTCGGACAGCAGCACCTCGAGCGCGGCGTCGCCGAGTGGGATGAAACTGTCGTCGCTCGTCACCCGCGCGAGCGGCCCGGTGAAGCCCTCGTCGACCAGCGCGGCGACCACACCCTCGGACACACCACCGGACTTGCGGGTCTCGTCGACCACGAGCACCCGGCCGGTGGCGTGCGCCTCCCGGACCACGTCCTGCACCGGCAGCGGTGCGAGCCAGCGCAGGTCCACCACCCGGGCGGCGATGTGCGCCCGCTCGAGCCTCCGCGCGACCCGCAGGCTCATCCGCAGACCGTTGCCGTAGGTGACGATCGTCAGGTCGGTGCCGTCGCCGTAGGTGCGGGCCGAGCCGATCTGCACGTGGCTCTCGACCTGTGTCGCGGGGTCCGGATACGGTGCCAGCCACAGCCCGTCGCCGTCGTCGTACAGATCTCGGATATGGTACAGCGCAATCGGTTCCAGGTACACGCACACCGAGCCGGCGGTCCGGGCCGCCGCCACACAGGTGTGCATCATCGCGGCGGCGTCATCAGGGCGGGACGGCGACGCCACCACCACACCGGGGATGTCACGCAGTGCGGCGACGGCGTTGTCGTTGTGGAAGTGCCCGCCGAAGCCCTTCTGATACCCGTACCCGGCGATTCGCACCACCATCGGGTTTCGGTACTGCCGGTCGGAGAAGAACTGCAACGTCGCACCCTCCCCGCGGATCTGGTCGGCCGCATTGTGCAGATACGCCAGGTACTGGATCTCCGGGATCGGCAGCAACCCAGTCACCCCCGCACCCAGCGCGAGACCCAGGATCGCCTGCTCGTCGAGCAGGGTGTCGAATACGCGCGCCGACCCGGCCTTCTTCATCAGACCCCGGGTCACCCCGTACACCCCGCCCTTGCGGGCCACGTCCTCACCGAACACCAGTGCCTCGGGGCAGCGGGCGAGCACATCGAGCAGGGCACGGTTGATCGACAGAGCGAGGGTCAGCCGGCCTTCCTCCTCCGGCAGCGGGGATCCGACAAACTCCGCACGCTTGGCCGGGTCGACGCGCTCCGGCACCGCCGCGGCGGCCTGCTCGGCGGTGTCGGTGAGGGGCCTCATCACCGCCGTGAGACTGTCCAGTTGAGGTAGCTCGGCGACTTCCCGGGCAAGTCCGAGGACCTCGGCGCGCATGTTCTCGTAGCGTGCGAGGACCTCGGTGGGGCTCAAGTGTCCGCCTTCGATCAGAAGTCTTGCGGTGCACAGCACCGGGTCCCAATCGAAGTCGGCGGTGATCTCGGCGGACGTCCGGTACGCGGACTCCAGATCGGACCCGGCGTGACCCATCAACCGGACGGTCCGCAGGTGCAGGAACGCCGGCTTGCGGTGACTGCGCACCCAGCCGGCGGCGCTCTTCGCGGTCGCGTACGCCGCCGGCAGGTCGGAACCGTCGGCCTCGAAGTACTCCAGACCGGCCCGCGCACCGAAATTCGCGGCGATCCACCCCGTCGGTGTCTTCGTGCTGATCCCGATCCCGTTGTCCTCGCAGACGAACAGCAACGGGAGCGGCAACCCCTGGTACGCCGAGTGGACGGCAGTGTTGATCGCGCCGACCGCGGTCGAGTGATTTGCCGACGCATCCCCGAAACTGCACACGGCCACCGCGTCGGCCGGCCACGGCGAGGGCAGGTGGAGCTTGTGTGCGCGGGCGATCGAGAAGGCGACACCGACCGCGCGCGGCAGATGCGAAGCGACGGTGGAGGTCTGGGGAATGATCCCGAGATCGTGGCGGCCGAACACCTTGTGCCGACCACCCGAGATCGGCTCCTCCGTCGCGGCCACGACACCGAGGAGGACGTCGCGGAGCGGATCGGTGCCGTCCACCTGCTGCGCCCGCGCGAGGAAGAATCCGCCGGAACGATAGTGCAGCAGAGCGGGATCGGTCGGACGCAGCGCCGCCGCGACCGCGGCATTGCCCTCGTGCCCGGAGGAGCCGATCGTGTAGAAACCCTTACCCTGCGACCGCAACCACCGGGCCGCCAGATCGAGATGCCTGCTGCCGAGCTGGGCGTCGAAGAGGTCCAGAGCGCCCTGCACCGACAACGGGGACGGCGGCCGGATCGGATCCTCCGGACGAACACTCGAGCGACCGGCACCGGGCACCAGTGCCGACACGACGGAGGTGAAGTAGTCGTCGATCTGTTCGGCCATCACCCGATCATCCTGTGACACCGGGCGGCGGGCAAGGGTCTCGTGCTCCACTCACCTTCTCGACCAGTGTCCGGTCTTATCCGGACAGGAACGTGTTTCGGCGTCAGAATGTCAGCACGGAGGTGGGTCCATGGAGTTGGACGTGACCGGGGTGCCGGAACGGGTCTCGACGGGGGCCTGCCCGGGTGGGACGATGTCGAGACGCTACTGCACGGCGCGTACGAGCGTGCTGCCGCCGCGACGGGCGGAGTCGTGGCGGATTACATCCCGATTCTCGCGGCAGTCGACCCCGACCTGTTCGGGATCTGCGTCGCCGAGGTCGACGGGGGTGTGCACGCCGTCGGCGACTCGTCGCACGAGTTCTCGATCCAGTCCATTTCCAAGGCCTTCACGTACGCGCTCGTCTGCCAGGAGATCGGCCACGAGGTGGTGGGCGAACGGATCGGGGTGAACAACACCGGCCTGGCGTTCAATTCCGTCGTGGCCCTCGAACTCAACGACGGCCACCCGATGAATCCCATGGTCAACGCAGGGGCCATCGCCACGACCGTACTCGTTCCCGGGGTCACCCCCACCGCGAAGTGGGAGTTCGTCCAGGACGGTCTCTCCCGCTTCGCCGGGCGCCGGTTGGCGCTCGACGTCACCGTCTACGAATCGGAGGCGGCGACGAACCTGCGCAACCGCGGGATCGCCCAGCTTCTGGAAAGCTACGGCCGCCTGGACGTCGACCCGCTGGACGCCGTCGACGTGTACACCAAACAATGCTCACTCCGGGTGAACACCCGGGACCTCGCAATCATGGGCGCCACCCTCGCCGACGGCGGCGTCAACCCGGTGACGGGAGAACGCGTCGTCGACGAGTCGATCTGCCGCGACACGCTGTCGGTGCTGGCCGCCACCGGATTCTACGAACGATCCGGGGAATGGCTGTTCGAGATCGGTGTGCCTGGCAAGAGCGGTGTGTCCGGCGGCATCGTCACGATCGCCCCCGGCAAGGCCGGACTGGCCACCTTCTCCCCGCGACTCGATTCCGCGGGCAACAGCGTTCGGGGGCAGCGGGCAACCGCCTACCTGTCCCGGACTCTCGGATTGAACGTCTTCGCGTCCGGGCCCCACCCTCCGCGTGAAAGCAGGTCAGCATGACGATCCCCGATACGCCCGCCCGCGTGATCCCGGCGAGCAGGTGAAGGCGTCGTGGCGTCCGATGATCGGACTCGCCCTGGCGTAGGTGCTCATGTCCTTCAACGTCGCGGCACTACCGGTCTCGCTGGGCGGCATGGTCGAGGATTTCGGTGTTCCTCCGACGACGGTGAGCACCGCGATCGTCACCTACGGCCTGGTGGTCGCGGCGCTGGTGATGGTCGGCGCGAAGCTGGGACAACGAGTCGGCTGGGTGCTGATCTTCCGCATCATGGTCGCCGTGTTCGCGGTCGCGGAACTGATGATGGTTCTCTCACCGAGTATCGGCTGGGTGATCGCCGCGCAAGCGCTCGCAGGGGCGGCGGCGGCGATCATCGTGCCCGCCCTCGTCGCCCTCATCGCCGAGAACTATCGCGACGCCCAACAGGCGACCGCGATCGGATCACTCGGATCGGCGAGGGCCTTCTCCGGGCTGTCCGCGTTCCTGATCGGTGGTGCACTGGGAACTCTCGTCGGCTGGCGGCCCGTGTTCGCCATCCTTATCGTCGTCGCCGTCGTGGTGTTCCTGCTGAGCTTCACGCTTCGCTCCGATCGCGGCAACGACGCCATCAGCATCGACATCGTCGGCGCGTTCATCATCGGTATCGCCGTCATGTCGCTGACGCTGGGTTTCAACAATCTGAACTCGTGGGGTCTGCTGACGGCATCGCCCACCGCGCCCTTCAGCGTGCTCGGCGTCTCCGGCGCCCCGGTCCTGATCGTGCTGGGAATCATCCTGGGACAGGCGTTCTTCGTCTGGACCAGACGGCGCGCTAACAGCGGCCGCGTCCCCCTGATCAGCCTCGAGGTGGTGTCGGCGTCCACCGAGCGCGCGGCCGTGTATGCGATGTTCGTCGTCGTCGCACTCGAAGCGGCCCTGAACTTCACCGTGCCGCTCTACATTCAAATCGTCCTGGGCCGAACCCCGTTCGACACCTCGCTTGCGATGATGCCGTTCAACATCACCGTGTTCGTCACCGCCATGCTCGTCGTCCGCTTCTACGGCCGGTTCAGCCCCCGCGTCATCGCCCGCTTCTCCTTCGCGCTGACAACCGGCGCCTTGATCTGGCTCTCGTTCGTGGTGACCAACAACTGGGAGACCGTCCCGACCATCCTCGGTCTCATCGTCTTCGGCATCGGACAGGGCGCCCTCGTCACCCTCGTCTTCAACGTGCTGGTCACAGCCGCCCCGAAGGAACTCGCGGGCGACGTCGGGTCGGTACGTGGCACCACCCAGAACCTCGCCTCCGCCGTCGGCACGGCCTTCGCAGGCGCGCTCCTGGTGACGCTGCTGTCGATCGGTGTCGGACAGGCAGTCGCCAGTCACGTCGACCTCCCCGAAGACCTCGTCGCACAGGTCGACCTGGACAACATCAACTTCATCAGCAACGACCGGCTCGAGGAGATCCTCGTCGCCACCACCGCCTCCGACGTGCAGGTCGACGCCGCCGTGCAGATCAACATCGACGCCCGCCTCGACGCCCTCCAGATCGGGCTGCTCACCCTGCCGGGCTCAGCGCCATCGCCATGGTGCCGGCGAGCCGGCTCCCGAACTACCGCAGGGACGAGATCCCCGACCCCTCCCCTCAAGCGGACTAGACCCACCCTGCACCGGGTTGTCCCCCGATCGGAGGACAACGCATTCACCCTGGAGTAGGCCCCGTCGGCGGACAGACGTCCGGACGGCGAGAAGCCATTGTTGTCCTATGCCGCACACACCCGGACGGCAGACAACGAGGGAGCACCATGCAGAACACCCGGAAGTTCTACATCGACGGCGAGTGGGTCGAGCCGATCGGCACCGACACGCTCGACGTCGTCAACCCTGCGACGGAGAAGGCCATCGCCACCATTGCGCTGGGCGACGAGAAGGACGTCGACCGGGCCGTCACGGCCGCACGCACAGCCTTCGACAGTTACGCGTCGACGACACGCGCCGACCGAATCGAGTTGCTGAGCAGGATCATCGAGGTCTACGGGCGGCGAATGAACGACCTCGCCACGACCATCACCCAAGAAATGGGCGCACCGGCGGGGCTCGCCGCGACCGCCCAGGCACCGTGCGGCATGGCACACCTCGCCGCCGCCCTCGATGCGCTCCGCGGGTTCGAATTCGAGGAGAAGATCGGCACCACGACGGTCGTGCACGAGCCGGTCGGCGTGTGCGCGTTCATCACACCGTGGAATTGGCCCGTCAACCAGATCGCCGCGAAAGTCGCACCCGCGCTGGCGGCCGGCTGCACGATGGTGCTGAAGCCGTCCGAGATCGCGCCGCTCAATGCGATCATCTTCGCCGAGATCCTTCACGAAGCGGGTGTCCCGGCCGGGGTGTTCAACCTTGTTCACGGTGACGGACCTACCGTCGGAGCCGCCCTGTCGAGGCACCCCGACGTCGACATGGTGTCGTTCACCGGATCGACCCGCGCCGGTGTCGACGTCGCGCGGAATGCCGTACCGACCGTGAAACGCGTTGCGCAGGAACTCGGCGGCAAGTCGGCGAACATCGTGCTGGTCGACGCGGACTTCGACGAGGTCATCACCCGCGACGTGATGGGCGTGGTCGTCAACGCGGGCCAGTCCTGTAATGCGGGCTCTCGCATCCTGGTCCCGTCGGACCGCATGGACGAAGCCTGCGCGATCGCGAAGGCGGCTGCCGAGAAGATCGTCGTCGGGCCTCCGGACGACGAGGGAACGACCGTGGGTCCCCTTGTGTCACAAGCACAATTCGACAAGGTTCAGCGTCTGATCCAGACGGGCATCGACGAGGGCGGCACACTCGTCGCCGGCGGTGTCGGCCGCCCGGACGGACTCTCCGCCGGATACTTCGTCCGGCCCACCGTCTTTGCGAACGTCACGAACGACATGACGATCGCACGGGAGGAGATCTTCGGCCCCGTCATGATGTTGATCGGCTACGAGGACGAGGCCGACGCAGTCCGCATCGCGAACGACACCACGTACGGGCTCTCCGGCATGGTCTCCTCGCGCGACCCACAGCGCGCACGGAACGTCGCCCGGAAACTGCGGACCGGAATGGTCCACCTCAACGGGGCACCGCTGGCGTTCGATGCGCCTTTCGGCGGCTACAAACAATCAGGGAACGGCCGCGAGTTCGGCAAATTCGGTCTCGCCGAATACCTCGATATCAAGGCCATCTTCGGCGACAACGAGAACTGAGCGGAGCGTTCCGCATTCGGCCCGACAGAGGCAAATTCGGCACACCAGGTTCACTGAAAGGACGGATCGTGAATCCGATCATGTGGATGGGCATCGCCGGGATAATCGGCACGGCCGTCTCACCGTGGATCGCGGAACGCCTGCGCAGCAAGAATGCGCGGAAAGACCAGCTCATGAAGCTGCGGCTCGCCATCTATGCCGAACTGCTGAGAGCGACTGCCCGCCTCGCAGCACAAGCACACTCGGGTGCGCCGAATCCCGCTGCCGAAGTGGACGAGATCGGCACCGAAGAATTGGACGGCCTGCTCAGCCAGGCGAAGGTCGTCGCCGGCCCGGACGTGTTGCGACAACTCGAGGAGCTGTCGCAACACACCGAATCGTTCAACCGGGGCACAGATCTCGCCGACATGGCAGGCAACATCGCTGCGACTCGTGGGAAGGTCCAGGACGCCATCCGGAGCGAAATGGTGCGCTGATATTTATCGAGCGCCGGTGCTCACGTTCGCGGGGAGCCGTCGCGGATCGCCCGGTACCACTGCACGATCGATTCGGTGGAACTGTCCACTCCCTCGACGACCCCGCCCCCACCGACCGACCGGTGTAGTTGCAGGGCTTGATCTTTGCCGAGTTCGACGCCCCACTGGTCGAACGAATTGATGTTCGCCAGCACACCTTCGGTGAAGACCTGGTGCTCGTAGAGCGCGATCAGCTGGCCGAGCACGCCGGGACTCAGCTCGGGGGCGAGAATCGTGGTCGACGGACGGTTCCCCGCCATCACCTTGTGGGGAATCAGGTCTTCGCGGACCCCGTCGGCGGCGAGATCCGCGGGGGTACGGCCGAATGCGAGCACTCTGCGCTGGGCGAGCAGATTGCTGACCAGGACGTCGTGTATGCTGCCGCTACCGTCGCTCAGCGGCAGATCGGCGGCCGGTTCGGCGAATCCGAGGAAGTCGACCGGGACCAGGCGGGTGCCCTGGTGCAGGAGCTGGCAGAAGGCGTGCTGCCCATTGGTGCCGGGCTCACCCCACCAGATCGCCCCGGTGGAGACGTCGGTCGGCGTCCCGTTCAGCTGCACGGACTTGCCGTTCGATTCCATCGCGAGTTGCTGCAAATACGCGGGCAGGGCTGCGAGGTCGTTGGCGTAGGGCAGGACCGCCCGGGTCTCGGCGTCGAGGAAGTTCGCATACCAGAAACCCAACAGGGCGAGCAGAACCGGCGCGTTCGACTCGAGCGGCGCCGTCGCGAAATGCCGGTCTACGGTGTGCATGCCGGCGAGGAAGTCGCCGAACGCACCTCGTCCGATCGCGAGCATCACCGGCAGGCCGATCGCCGAGCCGATCGAATAGCGGCCACCGACCCAGTCCCAGAACTCGAACATGTTGGCCGGGTCGATGCCGAACTCCGCCACCTTCGCCGCGTTGGTGGACACGGCGACGAAATGCCGGTCGACCGCGTCCTCCCCGAGTGCGCCGGTGATCCAGGACCGGGCCGCGGTGGCGTTGGTGAGGGTCTCGATGGTGGTGAAGGTCTTCGACGCGACGACGAACAGGGTGGTCGCCGGGTCGAGGCCGTCGAGGGTGGCCAGCAGGTCGGCCGGATCGACGTTGGAGACGAACCGCACCGACAGATCGGGGTGGGAGTAGGGGCGCAGCGCCTGGCACACCATCCGCGGCCCGAGGTCGGAGCCGCCGATCCCGATGTTGACGACGGTGGTGATGCGCCGGCCGGTGGCCCCCCGCCACCGCCCGCTGCGCACCCGGTCGGTGAAGGTGGCCATCCGGTCGAGCACCCGATGCACATCGGCGACGACGTCCCGCCCATCCACAATCAGTTCCGCGGATGCGGGCAGCCGCAACGCGGTGTGCAGGGCGGGCCGATTCTCCGTGGTGTTGACCAGGCTCCCGCGAAGCATGCAGTCGCGGTGGTCCTCGAGGCCGGCGGCACGGGCCAGGGCGACGAGCAACGGCAGCGTGTCGCGGTCGATGCGGTTCATGCTGTAGTCGATGAAGAGATCACCGGCGGTGACCGTCAGATCCCTGCCGCGCCGGGGGTCGGCGCCGAACATCTCCCTCAGATGCACCGAGGCGATGTCACCGTAGTGGTCCTGCAGGCGCTGCCATTCGAGAAACGCTGTGATGCTCGGTGATACGGACGTCGCTGTCACGGGTCACGCGACCTCGACGGGCTCGGCGCTGCGGACGGCGTGCCCACCGAACTGCCGGCGCAGCGCGGAGACCGCCTTCATCGCCGGGGAGTCGTCCTGGCGGGACGCGAACCGGGCGAACAGTGCCGCGGAGATCACGGGCGCGGGGACGGCGTGGGCGATCGCCTCCTCGACCGTCCACCGGCCTTCGCCCGAGTCCTCGGTGTAGCCCGAGATCGAGCCCAGCCCCGGGTCTTCGGACAGGGCCTGGACGAGGAGGTCCAACAGCCAGGAGCGCACCACGGTGCCCTGCGACCAGGCCCGCAGCACCGCCGGGACGTCGGCGATGGATTCTTCGGCCGCGAGGAGTTCGTAGCCTTCGGCGTACGCCTGCATGAGCCCGTATTCGATCCCGTTGTGCACCATCTTCGCGTAGTGCCCGGCGCCGATGCCGCCGGCATGGACGAACGAGTCCGCACGGTCCCCTTCGGGACGGAGGGCGTCGAAAATCGGTAGCAACCTTGTGATGTCGTCTTCGTGACCACCAGCCATGAGGGCGTACCCGTTCCGACGTCCCCAGACGCCGCCGGAGACGCCGCAGTCGACGTAGCGGACGTCGTATTCGGCGAGCAGGGCTGCGTTCACCTTGTCGTCGGTGAACCGGGAGTTGCCGCCGTCGACGACCACGTCGCCGCGGGCGAGGAGCCGGGAGAGGTGCTCGATCACCTGGCGGGTGGGCGCGCCGGCGGGCACCATCACCCACACGGCCCGGGGTGCGGGAAGGGCCTCGACGAGCGCCTCGAGGCTGCGGACGTCGCTGACGTCGGGATTCGCATCGTAGCCGAGGACGTCGTGCCCCTTCTCACGCAGACGCTCGCGCATGTTCGATCCCATCCGACCGAGCCCTACCAAACCGAGTTTCATCGTCACCGTTTCACTTTCGCCGTCGATCCGTCGAGTTCCTGCTCTATGTGTAGTGCCGCGCGACGTCCGGTTCACCTGACCGGATGGGGAGCCGCTACTGGTCACCCGGCCAAGTGCTTTCGCCGCTCGCCGCTCCGACACTGATACCCGACGCATTGTCTGAATGCGCCTGTCGAGGAGCGAATGTACGGAGAGCAGCAGAAGTGACCGTGTCTGAAGTGCAGCAGAGCGTCCCGCTCTCGAGCGAGGTCGGTGGCCTCGTCGGCGGGGAACTGGTGATCGGTGACATCGGCCCGGTGGCCGACTTGTCTTCGTTGGTGATCTTCGGCATCACCGGTGATCTGGCCCGCAAGAAACTGGTTCCCGCCATCTACGATCTCGCTCATTGTGGTCAGCTACCCACCGGGTTCGATCTCGTCGGATTCGCCCGCGACACCTCGCGGAGCGAGCCGGTGTTGCGGGAGTCGGTGATCGCGCACGCGCGGCGCCCGTTCGACCCCGTGGTCTGGCAGGCCCTGACGCAGCGGATCCATCTGGTCGAGGGGTCGTTCGACGATCCGGGCGCATTCACGCGGCTGGCTTCGCTGTTGGCCGTCCTCGATCAGCGCCGCGGCAAGCCGGACAACTACGTCTTTTACCTGTCGGTTCCGCCGTCCGCGTTCGCCACCGTGTGCGGCCAGCTCGCGGTGGTCGGGCTGAACCGTCCCGCACGTGGGTGGCGACGGGTGGTGGTCGAGAAGCCGTTCGGTCACGACCTGCCGAGCTCCCGGGCGCTCGAGGTCGTACTGGCCCAGCATTTTCCGCCGTCGTCGATCTACCGCATCGACCATTATCTGGGCAAGGAAACGGTACAGAACATCCTCGCGCTGCGGTTCGCGAACGGGATGTTCGAACCGCTGTGGAACAACCGGCACATCGACCACGTGCAGATCACGATGGCCGAGAGTGTCGGGGTGACCGGGCGGGCCGGCTATTACGACGGCGTCGGCGCCGCCCGCGACGTCATCCAGAACCACCTGCTCCAGCTGCTGGCGTTGATCGCGATGGAGGAACCGGTCGGCTTCGACGCCGACAGCATTGCCGCCGAGAAGGTCAAGATTCTGTCCGCCACCGAACTACTCGGCCCGTTGGATCAGACGTCGGCCCGCGGCCAGTACGGGCCCGGCATCGACGACGCCGTTCTGGTTCCGGGTCTGACGGAGGAGGACGGGTTCCCTGCCGACTCGGCGACCGAGACCTTCGCCGCCCTGACCGTCGGGATCACCACCCGCCGCTGGGTGGGGGTGCCGTTCTACATCCGCACCGGAAAACGGCTGGCGCGCAGGACCACCGAGATCGCGGTCACGTTCACACCGCCCGCTCACGGGTCGCCCGCGGCCCGCGCCGCCGGGGTCTCGAACGTTCTGGTCTTCCGCGTCCAACCCGACGACGGGATCGAATTGCACATCGGTGCGAAGCGCCCGGGCGGTGGCATGCAGATCCAGCCGGTGAGCCTGGGCATGGACTTCCGGTCGGTGTTCGACCCGGCGCCGGAGGCGTACGAGCGGCTGATCGGTGACGTCCTCCGCGGGGACGGAACACTGTTCCCCCGCCGCGCGGAGGTCGAGCACTCCTGGCGAATCATCGACCCCCTCCTGCAGCACTGGGCCACGCACGGCCGGCCGGACACCTACCCGGCGGGCACCTCGGGCCCCGCTTCCGCCGACGACATCCTGAGCCGCTCCGGCCGGGTGTGGCGCACGCTCTAGTTTTCAGCGCACCGTGCGCCCCACGTGAGTGGCAAAGTGTGCCCCGGCACGCTTTGCCACTCACCTGTCTTTGTCGTTCCCGGACACACGAAATACCCTGAGCAGCGATCCTGCTCAGGGTGTTTCGAGTCCCGGACGGCTACTTGGTGAGTGCGTCCTTGAGGGCCTTCGCTGCAGCGGCCGGGTCGGCGGCGCTGTAGATGGCGCCACCGGCGACGGCGACGTCCGCACCTGCATCGCGCACGGCCTTGATGGTGTCGATCTTCACGCCACCGGCGACCGAGAACGGGACGCCGGCGATCTTGCCGTCGTCGAGCAGGGTCTGGATGGAGTAGCCGGGCTGGGCCTGCTCGTCGAGACCGGCGTGGATCTCGACGAACGCGACACCGAGCTTGGCGATCTCGCGGGCCCGCTCGACACGGTTCTCGACACCGATCAGGTCGGCGACAACCTTCTTGCCGTGCTTCTGACCGGCCTCGACGGCACCCTTGATGGTGGCGTCACCGGCGGCACCGAGGACGGTGACCAGGTCGGCACCGGCAGCGAACGCGAGGTCGGCCTCGAGGAAACCGGCGTCGGCGGTCTTGAGGTCGGCGAAGACCTCCTTGTCCGGGTGCGCTGCCTTGATCGCGCTGATGGCACTGAGGCCTGCGCTCTTGATCAGCGGGGTGCCCAGTTCGATGATGTCGACGTACGGGGCGACCTGGTTGGTCAGTGCCAGTGCGTCGGCGGTGGTGAGAAGGTCGACTGCAACCTGCAGCTTCGTCATGTATTTCTCCTGTTTCTTACTTTGGGGGTTCAGGGGTGGTGCCGGCTCAGCCGATGTTGGCGTGGCGTTCCCACAGCCGTTCGGCGGTCTGGTCCGCGTGCGACCACAGCGCCTGGAACAGCGCGTCGAAGGCGAGGAGGACGGACTGTTCGAACAGGCTGCCCGCGTACTGCGCGGTGATGGCGGCGCTGTGGTCCTGCTTGTCGGCCGCCGGGAGCACGAGGATCTCGTCGGCCCGCTGCGCGAGCGGCGACTCGGCGGCGGTGGTGACCGCGACGACGGAGGCGCCGACCTTCCGGGCGGTGTCGGCGGCCCCGATGACCGAGGCGGTGGTCCCGGACCCCGACACGGCGATCAGGACGTCGCCCGATCCGACGGCGGGGGCGGTGACCTCACCGGCCACATGGACGCGCAGGCCGAGGTGCATCAGGCGCATCGCCGCCATCTGCACGGCCAGTCCGCTGCGTCCGTTGCCGATCACGAACACCGCGCGAGCGGAGGTGATCAGCGCGCCGGCACGGTCCCACTGTTCGGCGGCAACGGAATTGAGCAGCCGTTCGTTCTCGTCCAGCACGATGCGACGCCCATCGTCGAACCGTGTTCGCGTGTCTTCGATGGTGACGGTCATGATCCTCCTCGGTATAGCGGGTCCGGTCGTGGAGACAAGATTGCCGAGCCCGCACCCCGACGGCACCCGGTCGCTCGACGAGTGCACGCTGGCCGGATGGCCAGTGCCGCCGCACACCGATCGGACCTACGGTGGATGCCGTGGTAAGCGTCGAGGACACCGATCGGAAGCAAGCGCAGTCGTGGGCGGACATGCGCGCGGTGATCGCGGGCCCGCTGCCGGACATCGCGGCGCGCTTCTCCCGGTATCTGACCTCACTGTGGTCGCACGAGGCGCTGGTGATCTTCACATGTGAATGCACCGGGCGACCACGGAAGGTCGCCGGGAACCGGGAGATCGTCCACCGCGTCACCATCGACGAACTCGACGCCCTGAAGAATTCGACCGACCTCGGCACGGTTGTCGACGGGGCCCACATTCTCGGAGGGGCCCGCCGTCCGCTCTGGGTGGTGCGCGATGCCACCGACACCCTGCTGGTCGTCGTGCCCAAGCGGGGGCAACCGGAACCGCCCGACCCGGACCTGCTCGTGGCCCTGTTCGGGATCGTCGCCACCTCGATCCGTCAACAGGTCGCGCAGGCCAGTCCCGACTACCTCGCCGAGTCCCGCGCCGCGTCCAGTGAACGGGCCCGCACCATCGCCGAACTCACCGAAATTCACGACGCCACCCTGTCCTCGATCCTGGGGACACTGCGCTCGAACGACCTCGACGATCGCCGCTCCCGCATCACCGCGAGTGAGACGGCGTCGGCCGCGTTGATCGCGCTGCGGTCGGCGGGCGATGCCGACCGCGCCCTCTCCGAGGAGGCTGTGACCACCGCGTTCGCCCGGCTACAGGGAGAACTACGTCCGCTGCTGCGGCATTGCGAGGTCGAGATCGACTACGTCGAGCCCCCGGCAGACGGGCGACCGCTTCCGGGCGAGATTGCGCATGCGGCCAGGGCGATGGTCCGCACCATCGTCCTGGCGTTCGGGGCGCAACCGGTGCTGGCCAGGCTACGGGTCGCGTGGGACTGCGACGGCGAGAACGTGCTGCTCGAGGTCCGCGATCAGGGCTCCGGAGCGATCGACGGCAGCGCCCTCACCAGGCAACTGGCCGGGCGACTACACACCCTGCGCGGGCGCGTCGACATCGAGAGCATCGCCGGGTGGGGCAGTCGGGTATCGCTCGTGATCCCGCTGGATCCCCCGGCCGCGCGCCCGGATGAGCACCTGTTGTCCACCCTCAATCCCCGGGAACTCGAGGTCCTCGCGCACCTGACGGTCGGCAAACGCAACAAGGCCATCGCCTCCGAACTGGGCATCAGCGAGAGCACGATCAAGTTCCACGTCGCCAGCGTGCTGCAGAAACTCGACGTCACCAACCGCGGCGAGGCCGGTGCGATCGGAATTCGCGCCGGCATTTCGCCCGACGCGGCGATGGTCACCGTCTCGCGCCACTAGGCGACGCATCGGCGTAGATCGCGGTGAGGGTGTCGATCAGCGCGGCGAGCCCGGTGGGTAGCAGAGGCGTCGGGTTCAGTTGGCCACCGACGCAACCAGATACCTCGGCGGCGCGATTCCGTCCAGCGCCAGTGCGACCGCGGCCCGGGCGGTGACGGGACCCACCAGGTTGCCGGTTCCGTTGTACCCTCCGATCGCGAAGACACCGGGCCGCACCTCGCAGCACACGGGACGACCGTCGGGAGTGAAGCCGACGGACGCCGCCCATCGCCGCGTCACCGACACCGGCCGCCCGGCCATCCGTTCGGCCACCGTCTCGATGTGGGACTGCACCGGCCGGGTCGGCTCCGTGTCGGACGTCCACTCCGCGTCGGCGAACAGGTCGCGGCCACCACCAACCAGCAGTCGGCCGTCGGCGGATTGCTGGGCGTAGTCGTATCCCCACCGCCCGTACACCGGGCACGGCAGCCGCGGCGGCAATCCGGGTGCGGTGCCGAGCATCTGCAGTCGCGCGGTGCGGACTCGGCCGGACAGTTCCGGAAGTACCTGTTCGAGCCTCCCGTCCACGGCTACCAGAATCACCGGTGCGCACACCGTGCCGTGCGCGGTGTGCACGACTCCGGGCTCGAGTGCGGTGACCGGCGAATTCTCATACAAGCTAGCCGAATTCCGCAGTATCGATGCGAGACCCAATGCTCGGCGCGACGGGTTCGTCGCCGCGTCGTCGGGCAGGAATATCCCCTGCCCCAGCTCCCCGTCGTAGGTTTCGACGGGGATGTCATTGTCCCGCAGTGCCTGTGCGAGGTTGGCGCAATCCCTCAGTTCTGCTGCCCGCTCGGCGGCCTCGGCGTCGTCGACGGGATCGCCGGGAAGTCCGGCCAGTCGGATCGACCCGGTTCGCGCGATCACGTCGGTACCCAAGACGTCGGCGAGGTGGTCGAGTTCGGCGAGCGTCGCCCGGTACAGGTCCACCGACGCCGCACCCCACTCGGCGACCGCCGAATGCAGGAACGCCGCCGGACCACCCAGCAGGAATCCGCCGTTCCGTCCGGCCGCGCCCGAGGCAACGCGACCGGAATCGAGGCCGACGACCGTGAGCCCGCGGGCCGTCAGTTCCTCGACAGCGGCGAGACCGGAACCGCCGAGCCCGACGACGCACGCATCGGCGGTCACGCGTGATTCCAACCGCGGCAACCCTTCCCACGCCGCCACGACCGGGTCATCGTCCCACGCACACCGTGAATCCACGACGGACACGGCAGCTTTCAGTCGGTGAGGTCGAGGGCGGCGCGGACGATGCTGTCGGTGTCGATGCCGTGATACCGGTACACCTCGTCGAGGGACCCGACCTGCCCGAACCTGCTGACCCCGAGCGCCGCTCCGGGCACCTGGTTGATGCCGGTCAGGAACGCCAAAGTGTGCGGGTGCCCGTCCAGGACCGTCACCATCGGCGCCGCCCGCCCCGCCGGGAACACCTGATCCAGAATCCACGACGAACCCTCGGTCAGACCGCGCCGCGCCTGCACCGCCTCGAACAACAGTCCGGGGCTGGTCACGCACACCACATCCGCGGCAATGCCCTGCTCCGCCAACCGGTCCGCCGCAGTCAGGGTTTCGGTGATCATCGCACCCATCCCCACCAACGTCACCACCGGCGTGCCGGTGTGCCGCAACGTGTACGCCTCGGCCACGACCTGCCTCCGGCGGCGTTCCCGCGCCGCCGGATCCGACGGCACCTTCGCGAGGGTCTGATCCACCGGCCGCGTGGAGAGCCGCAGATACGACGACGACCCGTCCGGGCGGCCCAACCGGGAGATGCTGTCGAGGAGGGTCCATTCGGTGTCGATCGCGAACGCCGGCTCGAAACTCACACACCCCGGCTGCTCGAGCCCGATCGACGGGGTCTTGATCGACTGATGCGCCCCACCCTCCGCCGCCAACGTGACGCCGGAGGGGGTGCCGACCAGGATCGACTGCCCGCCCGCATAGATCCCGTACGACCACGGTTCGAGGGCGCGTTCGACGAACGGGTCGTACATCACCCCGATCGGGAACAGCGGCTGCCCCCACCGGCTCCACGTGGCTCCGAGCTCCCCCATCAACCCGACCAGGTTGGTTTCGGCGATGCCGAGTTCCATGTGCTGTCCGGTGGGCTTTTCCCGCCAGTGCATGATCGTCTCGGCGTCGTCGTCGAACCAGTTGCGGCGCTCGTTGGGTGACCACACCCCGACCTTGTTCAGCCAGCCTGCCAGGTTCGTCGTCGACGACACGTCCGGGCTGACCGTGACCACCCGCTTCGCCGCGTCCGGGGCCTCCCGCGACAGATCCAGCAGCGCCCGGCCCAGCGCGGCCTGCGTCGTCGATGTCCCGGACGGGGTGCGGCCGATGTCCGCCGGCACCGCCGGCGGGGTCGCCAACTGCACCGGGTCACGTTTGAGCCACCCGGCAACCGCCGCGCACACCCGGCCGGGCA
The DNA here is from genome assembly GCF_009872365.1 of Rhodococcus sp. T7. Lineage (NCBI taxonomy): Bacteria > Bacillati > Actinomycetota > Actinomycetes > Mycobacteriales > Nocardiaceae > Rhodococcus > Rhodococcus sp. T7. The sequence goes on along the minus strand of NZ_WXYH01000077.1, from coordinate 11,073 downwards.
CACTATCGGCGGCGAACCGCGCCCACGGATCGTTCGGGTCCATCCCCAGCTCGCCCGCCAACTGCTGGTATTGCTCCACGGTCAGCAGCGACGAGTGATTCTGCGGATGGCCCTGGGTGGGCAGGCCGCGGCCCTTGATGGTGTAGGCGATGATCACCGTCGGGCTGGTGTCGTCGATCCGGGCGTACGCCTGCCGGAGGGCGTCGAGGTCGTGGCCGCCGAGGTTGCGGATCGCGCGCAGCAGGGTGTCGTCGTCCAGGTCGGCGATCAGGGCCGCGATCGCCGAAGCGTCGGGGCCGTCGCCGGGCAGACGACGACGCAGTTCCTCGGCGCCGCAGCGCAGCAGCCGCTGGTACTCGGGGTTGGGCATGTCCAGGATCCGGGTCCGCAGCGCCGGACCACCGGCCCGGGTGAACAGCGACTCGAGCAGGGTTCCGAACTTCACGGTGATCACCTGCCACCCGGCGGCGGAGAACATCGCCTCGAGCCGGCCGGCGGCGATGTTGGGGACCACCCGGTCCAGGGACTGCCGGTTCAGGTCGACGATCCACACGATCTCGCCGAGTTCGGCGACGGAGGTGTCGAGGATCGCCTCCCACACCGCGCCCTCGTCCAGTTCCGCGTCGCCGACAAGGGAGTACTGCCGGCCCGTGCCGGCGCCGCCGATGGTGGTGTCGACATAGCGGCGGGCGATGGCACCCCAGATCGGGGCGGTCGCACCGATCCCGACGGACCCGGTCGAATAGTCCACCGGATCCGGATCTTTCGCCCGGCTGGGGTAGGACTGCAGGCCGCCGAACTCCCGCAACGTCGTCAGGTACTTCTCATCCAACTCCCCCAGCAGGTAGTTGATGGAGTGCAGCACCGGCGAGGCATGGGGTTTGACCGACACCCGGTCTCCCGGCCGCAACTGCTCGAACCACAACGACGTCATGATCGTCGCGATCGACGCACACGACGCCTGATGCCCACCCACCTTCAACCCCGTCGGATTCGGGCGAACCCGGTTGGCGTGATGGATCATCGACGTCGCCAACCACAACACGCGCTGCTCGATCTCGACGAGCGCTTCCGGAGTGATCGAGCGCGGGGCGAGTTGGTTCGTGTGGGCACCGATCGTGCGGGCGTCGTTCATGGTTTCGTCCTTGCCTGTGAGTTCCTGGCACCGAATCCGATCCTCCTCGGCCCAGTTCGTGAGCGAGGCGGATCGGCGGTGACGGGCAGGCGGACCTGTGGGAACCGGCCTCACCGCATCTTCGAGGTCCTGTGTGCAGATCTCTCACAATAGTCGACCATCGGAACGCACTTTGAGCAATACCGAGGATCGAGTTTGAGCATCCTGCGCATTCACGGCGCGGACGCCGCGGTCGGCGGTTGGCAGAATGACCAGCACGACCGCCGTCGCTACCGCCCGGCGCTACCCTGACCGGGAGGGCTCCGCACCGCGCACACCAACTCAGGGGGATCGATTTGACCACCACACCAGACCGCGTTCGCACGGCGTTCCCGGAGATCAGTTCGCGGGCGTGGGAGCACCCGGCGGACCGGGCGGCGCTCGTCACCCTGCGCACGCTGAAGGGGTTCGACACCGTCTTCCGGACCATCTCGGGTCTGCTGCAGGAGCGTCAGCACCGGCTGATGTACCTGGCCACGTCGGTGCGCGTCGACGAACGGCAGTTCAGCGATCTCCACGACCTCCGCAGCGACTGCGTGCGGATCCTCGGCGCCGACGAAACCCCCGAGCTGTTCGTGCTGCAGACCCCGGTGGTGAATGCGTTCACCATCGGCATGGACCGGCCGTTCATCGTCGTCACCACCGGGTTGCTCGACGTGATGAACTACGAAGAGCAGCGGTTCGTCATCGGTCACGAACTCGGTCACGCGCTGTCCGGGCACGCGGTGTATCGCACGATCCTCATGCATCTGATGCGGCTGGCGGGGACGATCGGCTGGATGCCCATCGGCGGGTGGGCGCTGCGCGCGATCATCGCCGCGCTCATGGAATGGCAGCGCAAGTCCGAATTGTCCAGTGACCGTGCCGGATTGCTGTGCGGGCAGGACGTCCACACCGCCCTCCGCGTGCAGCTGAAGCTGGCCGGCGGTTCCCGGGTGAGTGAGATCGACACCGACGCGTTCCTGGCCCAGGCCGCCGAATACGACGCCAGCGGGGACCTGCGCGACGGCGTCCTCAAGCTCCTCAACATCGAACTGCTCGCCCACCCGTTCTCGGTGCTGCGCGCCGCCGAGTTGAAGAAGTGGGTGGACAGCGGCGCCTACGCGGCGATCCTGCGTGGGGAATACCCCCGCCGCCACGAGGACGACGACGCCAAGATCGGCGAAGAGTTCCGTAAGGCCGCGAAGACGTACAAACAGAATTTCGACGCGTCCAACGACCCGCTGATCCGCATGCTTCGTGAAATCGGCAGCGGACTGGGTACCACCGTCGACGCCGTCGGGAACGGTGTCGGCGACGTCGCGGCCGACATCAAGGATCGGTTCACCCACTGGCGCCGCAACTCCGACGGCAAGAAGGATCCCGACGGCGACGACTGATCAGGAAGCCGTCAGTCGGCCATCGCTTCCGCCAGCTCCTCGACCTCCTGGATGACCGGTTCGGGCACCCGCACCGGTCCGGGGGTGTAGGTGACCGACCGCAGTCGGCCGGTGAACCGGAACGTCCCGCGCCGTTCCCGCAGATCCCACACCACCACTGTTGCGAAATAGGACACGAGTCACCTCATCCGTACTTCTAACCTTCTCGAGTGCGCACTTCATGTGCATATTCGGAGCCGTTTCATGTTTCATTCCCCTTTGAGGAGTAACCATGGCCTTGTTCGCTGTGATCTGGTCGTATACCACCGATGCCTCGGTCAAAGAGGCAGCGCATGCCGAACACTTGACTTTCGTCAAGGATGCCGCTGCCCGAGGCGTGCTGCAGGAGGCCGGCGCCTGGGCTGACGGCGCCGGAGCCCTACTGGTATTCCAAGCGGTCAGCGAAGACGCCTTGCGTTCTCTGCTTGCGGAGGATCCTTACGTCAAGCAGGGCGTCGTCGTAGAGCAGCACATCTACCAATGGAATCCGGTCATAGGCCCTCTCGTCGGCGTCTAACGACAATGCGGAACGTCGGTCCCCTGGCTCGTGATTGAAGTATCTTCACGCTGCGCCTTGGTAAGTACGCTTGGCGGTGTTGGTTCAGACGAACGGCGCGCAGCGGGTGTTCCATCCGCTGATGACCGCGGATCTTCGTGGTCAGCTCCTTGATGGAGGCGAAGGTCCGTGGTGGATGGCCCGCCGTTCGATTATTCCGAACCACACCGCCACAAGGTTCATCCATGATCCGAGGTGGGCGTGGGATGCACATGAACACGAGGACCGTCCGCCCCGCCACACCCGGACTTCGGCCACTTTTGTGGGTGGCGTTGTCCATCACCAGATGCAGCTCTCGCTCCGGGTAGGCGCGAGTGAGCTGTTTGAGGAAGATGAGGAACTCCTGAGGGCGATGCCGCGGTATGCGCAGCCCGGTGACCTTGCCGGTGGCGACATCCAGGCGCCGAACAGGGTGTAGGTGCCGTGTCGGGCGTAGTCGTGGGTGGCCTCCCGAGCGAGCCGATCCGCATCGACAGCACCAGTGCGGTCCGGTCCTGAGCCTGAATCTGCAACTTTTCGTCCACGCACAACACAATTCGCGCTGTCGGTGGGTTCAAGCACAGGCCGACGATGTCGATCACTTTGGCGACCGGCTCCGGATCCGAGGAGAAGGTGAACAGTGAGTTCAAGCCGCGGCAGTAAGGTCTCCTTCTTCCCTATGAAGGCTATTCCCACTGCCACAGGTGCGGCCCGAAGGATGTGACTCCTTCGAGTGCTCTCGACTTGTGCTGTAGTTCCAGCCACAGTCGCAGCTACCAACCCCGTACCCTTCTCGCTCAAAAAAATGACGCCGGGACCGGGGGCGACGGTCATGCCTGCTCGCGAAGGCTGGGTTTCGAAGTCTTTGCGGGCAGGATAGTTTGACCCTCTTCTGCCCAGGAGTACGTCGCGCACGTCGTGTGTTGAGCGCGGGTGTGCCGGCGAGATGCTGGACAGGACTAGTCGGTGCCGGCCTGGGCCATCGACTCCAGGATCGGATGGCGAGATCGACCATCTATGCCGCCCGCCTCCTCGATCCCGCCAGGTTTTGTCGCACATCTCCCACTGGACAGCAGCTCATATTGCTTATATACGTAAATAAATCTCCTATTGTGATTTCAGGATGCGGGTGTCATGCTTGCCCTGCAAGGTGTTTCAGGTCACTTTGAGCATGAGGAGTCATGGGTGAATCGGGTTGGAAGGTGGTCGGGGCGTTGGACCGCCAGCTGGCCATCGCGCCCTCGCAACGATTCGATGTCTCTCTGTGCCGCAACTGGATTTGCGAACGGGTTGCGGATCTCGTCAAGAGTCGGTGGGCGGACGGCGTCAGTCTGGGTGCCGACCAAAGGTGCCAGGCGTCAGCGAGTTCAATTCCCGAGAGACTTCAAAGTATGTTTAGTGCAGGTCTTTTGAGAACGAGCAAGCAAGTTGTTCCAGTTAGTTCGTCTGCCGTCGCGCTACTGTCCTGAGCACGGAACGTCCGACATCGACCCACCCGCGCTACAAGTACGGACTACGGATATGCCGAGAGGATTTTCGCACCGGCACGTCTGCCGCATTGCGCACGGGTTATGCCATTCATCATCTCCGCGCCGAGTGGTGAAACTTCCACCCATTTCTGCGCCTAAACAGATAGGGGAACAAGAATGTCCGTGAACTTGGACCACCCAGCGTTGTCGTCGTCGATCGCCGACGGGAGAACGTTGTACATCGCAGGTCGATGGAGCACCGCCACCGACACTTTCGAGCGTGTCGATCCCTCCGATCTGCGCCGTGTGACGGGAATCTACGCTTCGGCGACTCCCGTCGATGTCGAGGCTGGGTATGCGGCCGCCGCCGGTGCCCAATCAGCGTGGTCCGAGACGACAGCGATTCAGCGGTCGGATCTTCTTCGTTCTGCCGCTGACCTTTTGGAAAGCCGCGTGCACGAGGCTGCCCTGACGATCACCGCGGACATGGGGAAGGCGATCCGCGACGCACGCGCCGAGGTCCTGCGAAGTGTCGCCATTCTCCGCTACTACGCGGGTGAGATCCTGCAGCCCAGTGGAGAGACATACCCCAGTGCTGATTCACACACGATGCTGATGACGGTAGAGGAGCCGCTCGGTGTCGTTTGTGCAATCACACCGTGGAACTTCCCCTTCGCGCTTCCGGCGTGGAAGATCGCGGCAGCAATAGGTTTCGGGAACGCAGTTGTGTGGAAGCCCGCCGAGCCGGCCTGCGGATCCGCCGTGTTCCTGACGCGGATTCTCGCAGAAGCCGGGTTGCCAGCGGGGGTCCTCAATCTGGTGACGGGCAGCGGTAGAAAGCTTTCGGCGGCACTCACCGGGAACGCGCAACTCGCAGCCTTGACCTTCACCGGTTCGGGTGCAGTGGGGTCGCGACTCCGTCAGGCCGTCGGCGATCGCAACGTCAAAGTCCAGCTCGAGCTGGGCGGCAAGAACCCGTCCATCGTTCTTGCCGACGCCGATGTCGAGGATGCAGCGCTGCAGATCGTGAAGAGCGCGATGCTCCACGCGGGACAGCGCTGCACAGCGACGAGCCGGATATACGTGGACCGCACCGTCGCCCCCAGGCTGCGAGAACTGCTGGTGAAGCACGCCGATGCGCTCGTCGTCGGTGATCCGTACGACGAAGCCACCGACATCGGCCCACTGGCCTCGGTGGAGCAACGGGACACGGTGGCCGGATACCTGCAACTCGCCCGCGACGAGAACGCCGAGTTCCTGACGGGCAGGGAGTTCGATTCCGACACTTGCTATATCGCACCCACCATCCTGACCGGAGTGTCGGAGAAGAGCAGGCTCGTCCGGGAGGAGATCTTCGGACCAGTCGTGACCGTGCAGGAAGTCGACGGATTCGATGATGCGCTGAAGGTCGCGAACGACACGGACTACGGCCTGTCCTCCGGAGTGTTCACCAGAGACATCGCGACCGCGATGACCTTCATCCGGCGCACACAATCGGGGTTGGTGCACATCAATCGCGAGACCAGCAGTGTCGAGCCACATGTGCCGTTCGGGGGGCTCAAAGGCTCGAGCAGCATGAGCAGAGAACAGGGAAAGGCCGCACGTACCTTCTTCACAACCACCAAGACCGCGTATGTCCGCTGGACCTAGAAGCCAGGCCGGCCGGCCTTCCCGTAATCAGCTCATCACAGTCTGCGACACAGAGCGCAATCAACAAACCCCAAGCAACACTCGGTATCAAAGGAGACAACATGAGCACTGCCGCACCAGCCGTGACCGAAGTACTCGACGTTCTCGTCGTAGGAGCAGGATTCGCCGGGCTGTACCAGCTCGAAAATCTGCGGAGTCGAGGATACTCGGTGAAAGTAGTCGAGGCGGGTGAGGACCTGGGCGGAATCTGGCACTGGAACCGCTACCCGGGCGCCCGAGTGGACAGCGAAGGTCCCATCTACCAGTTCACGCGCCCCGACCTATGGGATGACTTCGCGTTCTCCGAGCTCTACCCCGGAGGCGACGAACTGCGCCGCTACTTCAAGTACGTCGACGCGAAGCTCGATCTGAGCAAGGACATCTACTACAACACCCGGGTCGATTCCGCCGAGTTCAACGATAAGACGAACACCTGGACCGTGACCGCGGAGAACGGCAGCATTTTCGTCTGCAAGTACTTCGTTCTGTGCACCGGATTCGCGGCAAAGCCGATCTTCCCGAAGCTCGCGGGAATGGACAGCTTCGCAGGGATCAGCCACCACACCGGTCTGTGGCCCGAAGGCGGAATCGATTTCGCAGGAAAGCGAATCGCCATTATCGGTACCGGCGCCAGCGGTGTGCAGGTCGCTCAGGAGGCGTCGAGGGAAGCCGCACAGCTGACCATCTTCCAGCGCACCCCCGTTCAGGCGCTCCCGATGCGACAGCGCCAGCTCACCGACGAGGACAACGCGAAGATCAAGTCCGATCTGGCGGACAGATTCAGTCGTCGTTCGGCGTCGTTCTCCGGCTTCGACTTCGACTTCATTCCCAAGTCGGCATTCGAGGTGAGCGACGAGGAGCGGACCGCCACATATGAGCGACTGTGGGAGTTCGGTTTCGAGTTCTGGCTCGGAACGTACCAAGACGTCTTTGTCGACGATGCTGCAAACGACACGGCCTACGAGTTCTGGCGTGACCGGACGCGTGCCCGGATCAAGGACCCGGTCATCGCCGAGAAGCTGGCGCCGATGAAGAAGGCGTACCCCTTCGGCGTGAAGCGCCCCTCGCTGGAGCGGACGTACTATGACATCTTCAACCAGGACAACGTCCGTCTCGTCGATCTGCACGAGGACCCGATCGAGACGATCACCCGTACCGGGCTGAGGACCACATCCGAAGAGCACCAGTTCGACATCATCGTCTATGCAACGGGCTTCGACGCCGTCACCGGTGGCCTGACCGCCATCGACATTCGCGGCACCGACGGTACATTGCTCAGGGACAAGTGGTCGAACGGTGTGCGGGCAAACCTCGGAGTCGCAACGGCAGGATTCCCCAACCTGCTGTTCCTCTACGGACCACTGAGCCCGTCGGGCTTCTGCAACGGGCCCAGCTGCGCGGAGATCCAAGGTGACCTCATCGTCAACACCCTCGACTACATGCGGAACAACGGCTTGAACCGTATCGAATCCGAGGCGGACGCGGATGCTGCCTGGTCCGATCACGTCGCCGAGCTGACGGCCGAGGCGCTCTACGACAAAGCCGACTCCTGGTACATGGGTGCCAACGTCCCGGGTAAACCGCGGCAGTTGCTGAACTACCCCGGTGGTCTTCCCCTCTACCTGGCCAAGTGGGACGAGACCGTGTGTGCGGGATACAAGGGCTTCACGCTTTCCTGAGCAGTCAATATTCCTCCCTCGAGTAGTGATGAAAGTGAGCAACGCATGTCCGTGAGCAAAGAATCCCTGTTCCTCAACGACCTGTACGCTTCGTGGCTTACCCGGTCGGAAGGAATGGACCTCGCCAGTCAGCGAGATATGTTCGAAGAATGGCATCTTCCGACCATCGAACCCACCGACGTCACCTATGAGGAAGTGACAGCCAACGGTGTGCCGGCAATGTGGGCCAAGCCTCTGGGGGCCGCCGAGGACCGCGTGATCGTCTTCACCCACGGTGGCGGGTTCGCGACAGGTTCACGGTTCTCCCACCGCAAGCTCGCAGCACACCTCGCCAAACTGACGGGTGTTCACGCCCTGATCGTGGACTTCCGGCTCGCGCCGGAGCACAAGCACCCGGCCCAACTCGAAGACTGCATGGCCGTCCAAACGTGGCTCCGCACGCAGGGTTACAAGTCAGAGTACACGGCGACTGTCGGCGACTCGGCGGGCGCCAATCTCGCGATCTCGACGGCGTTCGAACTCGCGAGCTCGGAACTTCCCACTCCTGCTGCCGTCGTCGCACTTTCACCGTGGCTCGATATGGAGATCAAGGGGTTGACGGTCGATTCGAACGACGCGGTCGACGTATTGGCCAAGAGGGCGGTTCTGGAAATGATGCGGGAGATGTTCCTCTCCGACCCCGCAGATGCAACGGACGCGCGGGCGAACCCACTGCTCAACGACTACACCGACTTCCCTCCGGTGTACGTATCGGTCGGAGGCTATGAGACCCTGCTGGACGACTCACGTCGGTTGGCCGAATTGATCGAGAAAGTGAGCGGCGAGGTCGTGCTCGACGTGGTCGATGAGCAACAGCATGTATTCCACTTCAACGCGGGTCGGGCACCCGAGGCGGATCAAGCGTTGAGCCGGATTGCCCGGTGGCTGCGACCCAAGTTGGGTCTCGCCTGAACCCTGCCATGCGCAGCGTGCGTATGAACGCGAAGGTGCTCGGCGGCAGGAGGTGAACGTGTTCGTCGGCGGCGGTCGATACCGCCGCCGACGAGTTCGTTCGCGTGCCGGTCGGGCACCAGTCGAACGGTCGATCCGCAGTGAAGAGAGGGAGATACACCCATGGATAGTCCAGTGCTCGTCCAACGCGACGGGTTCATCGAGACGTGGACGATCAATCGACCCGCGCAGAGCAATCCCATTTCCGGGATGGACGTTGTGGACGCATTGGTCGCCTGCGTCGATGCCGTCAACGCCGACTACGGCGTGCGAGCTGTCATCGTCACCGGCGCCGGAGCGACGTTTTCCGCCGGCGGCAACGTCAAGGACATGGCGAATCGCCGCGGATTGTTCGGTGGGAAGCCTCACGAACAACGGGATGGCTACAGAGCGGGGATACAACGGATTCCGCGGATCATGTACAACTGCGACGTGCCTCTCATCGCAGCAGTGAACGGTCCCGCAATCGGTGCCGGATGCGACCTCGCCCTCATGTGCGACCTCCGTATTGCCAGCGAAACGGCATTCTTTGCAGAGAGCTTCGTCAAGCTGGGAATCATCCCGGGTGACGGTGGCGCGTGGCTGCTACCCAAGGCCGTCGGGATGGCGCGGGCCGCAGAGATGATATTGACGGGCGACCGTGTCGACGCGGTCCAGGCACTCGAGTGGGGATTGGTCTCCAGTGTCGTTGCGCCGGAGAAGCTACTCGACGAAGCTCGCGCGCTCGCCGGCCGGGTGGCCGCCAATCCGCCACACTCGGTACGGATGGCCAAGAGGCTCCTCCGCGAGGGGCAGCACCAAAGCCTCGACAGTCTCCTCGAATTGTCCGCTGCCATGCAGGCGCTGGTTCAGCAGACGACCGATCACACCGAGGCGGTCAACGCCTTCATGGAGAAGCGAATTGCTGCCTTCACCGGCGAGTGATGTGCCCGAGAACCGAAGAACTCCGTGGATGCGAATTGATGCTTCCACGGAGTTCTTCCTTCAGTTCTGCTCGCGAAACTGGTGTTAGTTCTGGTAGCGCCTGGGCACTTCAGCGGGTGATGAGGCTCCAGATATTTTCGCATCCTGCTTCGAGTGCGGCGGTGGTCAAGATCTCGTCCCAGTAGTGGACGGATCCGAATTCCGAGCGCCACGCCAGTGCGGGCTTGGTGAATTCGTGCAGCCTGTGCTCGCGGGTGGTGCCGATCGCCCCGTGTACCTGGTGGGCGTTACGGACGATGACCGATGCCGCGTGTCCGACGCACGACCGGGCGACGGCAATCGGGAGTTCGAGGTTCTCACTCGACCACTGTGTGCGGACCGCTTCCGTCAGTGCTGCTTCGGTCGCTGTTCGGGCGAGGGAAGCTTCGGCGGCCATATCGGCCACCAGGTTCTGCACGGCTTGAAACCTGGCCAGGGGGCGTCCGAATTGCACTCGTTCGGTGGTGTGGGCGACGGAGAGATCGAGGATGCGGTCGAGGGCGGCACACGCCTGCAGCGCCCGGATGAGGGCGCCCCGTAGAAAAAGTCGTCGGATCACCGAGTCCGACACTGCGGTGCCCGACAATGCGATCGTGTCAGCGGATACGGCGTCGCGGGGTTCGTCGGCGAGGTTGGACCCGGAGGTGATGTCGAAGACTGTTGTCTCGAGGTCGGCGACGACGTACGTGTCGTTCTTCCGCCAGACCGTGACGATCTTGTCTACCTGGGACGCCCACGGCACGCCGCGGGCGACGCCGTTCTCGTCGAGTACGCATGCGGTGAGGCGCGCATTGTCCATCGGTAGACCGGCCTCTTCGAGGAGCCAACCGGCGAGCAGGTCGTGTTCGGCGAGGGGAATCCGGACTCCGTGCGACGCCGCGGCGCGCAAGAGTTGCGCTGCCTCGTACCAACCTGCGCCGCTGCCGCCGGTCTCTTCGCGGCCGGTCAGCCGGGCGAGACCCAGTTCGTCGAGTTGTGCCCACAGTGCAAGATCGCACGTGGCGATACCGTTCTCGGACCCGTTCCGTTCCCGGTGATCGGAAAAGACTGCGGACATCATGTCGGTCAGGTTCGCGTCGACCGTGGTTGGTGCGTGCATCAGCGCATCCCCAATCCCCGCGCGATCACGCCGCGCAGAACTTCGTTGGTGCCGCCC
>NZ_WXYH01000076.1:0-10883 GCF_009872365.1 Rhodococcus sp. T7 | reverse complement strand
GCCCGGAAGTGCGGGAGTTCTTCGAGCGCCGCGGGTTTCTTGGATGCGAACCCGAACCGGTCGTCGAACAGGGAGGGCCCGAACCCGATGGTCAGCGTCAGCTGCGACGCCGCCAAGCCGAGCGCCTCCCCGGTGTCGCTGGGCGGAACGTAGAGGCCGTCGCCGATCGCCCCGTCCGGGGTGGCCTCCTCTCCGGCGGTCATCCGCTCGGCCATCACGGTCCACTTCTTCAGCAGCGCTTCGTGTTCCTCCCGGGACTCCGTGGTGACGTCGAACGCCACGAAGTGCATCCGGTCCTGGGCAGGCGCCACGATCCCTGCAGATCCTGATGCTCGGTGCCGCCCCGGTAAGTGGACAGATGAAGAATGATCCGCCGAGCCCGCGGGTGGACCGTCTGCGCGGCCGCAGCAGGTCTGCTTCGGTCCTGCGGTCCGATGCACACTCGCCTTCGGCAGGCCTTGATTGCGGAGCGGTTGCCAGTTCGCCCCGTTTGTGACGGAACACACCTAGCGATGCTTGAAAGAAAAACAAACCATAGATCTGTTTTTGGTGCATAATACGAACTGCAAGTCGCACCACTGCCGAGAGTGCTGACATGCATCGGCAATTCAGAGGCCGTGAAAGGTCTAGGGTTCGCGAAAGAAGGTTCACATGCCACCGACGGACGTTTACTCGAGCAACCTGTTGGTAACCGAAACTCTGCACCCCGACGGATCGCGGGCGCGCCCCAGCCGCGTCGATACCGCCCTCCATTCGGTGGGCATCGTCGGCCTGGGCTACGTCGGCCTTCCCACCGCGCTTGCACTCGCCGACGTGGACGTCGAGGTGGTGGGTTACGACGTCAGCGAGGCGCGACTTGCCTCGATCAAAGCGCAGACGGCCGACCTCCTTCCCGCGGACCAGGAGCGGCTTGCGCGGCTACTCGACTCGGAGTTGTTGACCCTGACAACGGAACACGCTGCGCTGAGTGCGGTGGACACCGTGCTCATCTGTGTGCCGACACCGGTCGACAGGCATCTCGTTCCCGACCTGACCATGCTGTCCGAATGCTGCGAATCCGTCGTGAATTCGACGCGTGCCGGCCAGACCATCGTCATGACGTCCACGACCTATGTCGGCTGCACTCGGGAGTTTCTGGTCGAGCCACTGCGACGCCGGGGGCTCATCGTGGGGGAGGACGTCTTCGTTGCGTTCAGTCCGGAGCGCATCGACCCGGGCGTCGCCGACCACACTCAGGAAAGCACACCCCGCGTGGTCGGCGGTGTCACGGCGGCGTGCACCGATCGTGCCGTACGGACGCTGTCCAAAGTAGCTGCCGTCACTCACCGAGTTTCTTCGCCGGAGGCCGCGGAACTCACCAAGTTGCTGGAGAATACGTTCCGGGCCGTCAACATCGCCCTGGCCAACGAGTTCTCCGGCATCGCACTGCAGCTCGGTGTCGACGTCATCGAGGTCATCGGTGCTGCCGCGACCAAGCCGTACGGCTTCATGCCCTTCTATCCGGGGCCGGGGGTCGGCGGACACTGCATACCGTGCGATCCGCACTATCTGCTCTGGCAGCTCAAGGCCAACCGCAAGCAGTCGCCGGTCACCGAGGCTGCGATGGCGTCCATTGCCGCCCGCCCGCAATCGGTCGTTGTCCGAGCACAGGAACTTCTCGCCGAAGCGGGCCGCCCACTCTCCGGCTCTCGTATCCTGCTTGTCGGCGTTGCCTACAAGCCGGGCGTCGCGGACGTACGGGAATCGCCGGCTCTGGAGATACTCGACGAGCTCGTCCGCCGCGGCGTCGAGGTCGCCTATACCGATGCCCTGGTCGAGAGGGTGACGACCAAGGCGGGATCACTCACTGCCGAATCCGAACCCGTGACGGGCGACTGGGATCTGTTGATCGCCCACACATTACATCCCGCTGTCGACCATTCCTGGATGGCAAGCGCACCTTTGGTCCTCGATGCGACTTACACACTCGACCGGGACATCCATCCCCACGTTCTCTGATTTCACACTCTCGCCGTGGCCGAGAAATCGGTTCCCTGGCCAACCTGCTCGAGGAGACTTCCTTGTCCGGAATCGCGTCATCTGACGAATCCGTGTTCGGCGCCGACAACGGTATTGCCCGTGGGGTGCAGTCCGGCGTCGTCGTCACTCTCGACGAAGATAGCGAGCTACGCCGGGAAAGTCGCGAGCTACGCCGGTACGACGCCTTCGGAAATCCCATCCTGAATGCGATATCGCAGCCGAATGTGGACCCGCGGAAGTCCGACGCGGAACCGGAACGCGAGCACGTCCTGCGCGGCGCGTTGATCGCGCTGCTACTGGTCGTGGTAGTGGCGATCTGCCTGGTCAAAGTGGTGTCACTCGACAACTTGCGCAAAGAACCGGTCTGGGCGGTCTACAGCCTCCTGGTGACGGCATTCATTCTGTCCCGCTTCGGGCTGGCCTTCTTCTATCGACCACGCCCGACCGCGGAGTCGGCCACCTATTGTCCGTCGGTCGCGATCATCGTTCCTGCGTTCAACGAACCGGCGATCGCGGAGACCCTGAACGCATGCCTGTCGGTGGACTATCCGACGGAGCGAATCCGAGTGGTGGTCGTCGACGACAAATCCACCGATGACACGCTGGCTCGCATCCGTGCCGTCGCTGCCGTTCATCCGGAACTGACGGTCGTCGCATCGGAAGCCAACGGGGGGAAGCGTCATGCGATGGCCGCCGGAATCGCTGCAGACGCGGATTCGGAGATTTTCGTCTTCATCGACTCCGACTCTCAGGTGCAGCCGGATGCGGTACGCAAACTGATCGCGTACTTCGCTGACCCGGCGGTGGGGGCTGTGGCCGGCCATACCGATGTCTCGAATCAGGACACCAATCTGCTCACCCGCATGCAGGCCATGCAGTATTACATCGCCTTCCGGGTGCACAAGTCGGCGGAAGCGCTCTTCAGCTCCGTAACCTGTTGCTCTGGTTGCTTTTCCGGCTATCGCCGCGCCGCGGTGGATCCTGTTCTGCACAGCTGGGCACACCAGAAGTTCTTTGGACAGCCGAGTACCTTCGGCGACGACCGCAGTCTGACGAATTATCTCCTACCCAACTGGCGCGTCCTGTACGCTCCCGACGCGCAGGCCTACACGGCTGTTCCCGACCGGATGCAGCAGTTCCTCCGTCAGCAGCTTCGCTGGAAGAAGAGCTGGCTGAGAGAGTCCGCCCGGGCCGCCAAGGTGATGTGGCGCAAGCACCCGGTGATGGCGCTGATGTTCTATCTGGGCTTCATTCTGCCGTTCATGGCACCGCAGATCGTGCTCAGAGCCTTTGTCGTACAACCTCGTTTTCTGGGCGAACTGCCCTTCTGGTACCTCGGGGGAGTTGCCGCGATGGCCATCGTCTACGGCATCTACTACCGCCTGCACCAACGCGAGAGAGATTGGTACAAGGGAATTTTCTTCACGATGTTCTACACGCTCCTGCTGGTCTGGCAACTACCGTACGCCCTGCTCACCATCCGGGATTCCAAGTGGGGCACCCGATGACCCACCGCGAGACCGAACACGTGTCGCCGTTGCGGTCCGGATTCGCCGCTCGCCTGCGTTCCGGAATCTTTCCCCTCGGATTGGCTGTCGTGGTGATCGGCTATCTTTTTCTGCCTGCGGCATGGCAATGGCGAAGCGCCGCAGAGAAAGCGGACAAGTCCATCGAACAGATCGAGACGCCGGCCCCAGGTCCGAGTGACCCCGCTCTCGTCGCTCAGCTTGCAGCGGCCGAGACCAGCACGCAGAGTCCGCCGTTGATTTTGACTTACCACGACATTGCCTACAACTCCAGCCGCTACACCGTGACACCGGAGGCGTTCGCCACGCAGATGCAGCTCCTTCACGACGCCGGATGGACCACGATCTCGGCGGCCCAGCTTTCGGACTGGTTGGAGGGACACCCTCTACCGCCGCGCAGTGTGATGGTCAGTTTCGACGACGGTGCCAGAGGCGTGTGGCAGTACGCCGATCCGATTCTCGCTCGCTACGGTCAGCGTGCGATTGCGTACATCATCACCGGCAACGTGGGCACGCACGCTCCGTATTACATGACCTGGCCGGAAGTCCTGGAATTGCAGTCGAGTGGGCGCTGGGACCTCGGTTCGCACACCCATCTCGGGCACGGCCAGATTCCCGTCGACGCGGAGGGCAACGAGGGTCCGTTCCTGTCGAGCCGTCTGTACCGAGCGGACCTGGACAGGTACGAAACGGTCGACGAGTACCGCACCCGCGTCAGCACCGACCTCTCGGAGTCGAGGGCCCAGTTCGCGGCCCACGGGTTGCCGAAGCCCGCGTTCTTCGCCTATCCCTTCTCCTCGCACGAGGAGACGCCCCCCGAGAAGGATTCGTCCGGGGGCGGTCTCCTCAATGCTGCGGTGACCGCACAGTTCCAGGCCGCCATGCTCGATACACCCGATGGCGTAGCAACGACGACGAATGCCGAGCTCGCTGTCCGGCACCTCGACCGGATGGACATCACGGCCGACGTCACGCCGGCCCAATGGGCGGCGAGGCTGCGTGATGCGAGTCCTCTGGACCCTTCCACGGCTGCGCCGTTCACCCGGATCGGCGAATGGGCGAGTGGTACCGGAGAACCACCGACCGTCGTCGCCGACGGGCAGGTGGCACTCGCTTCGGATTCGGCGAGTTATGTCGTCAGCCGATTCGCTCGTCAGCGGACAACCATGTGGAACAGCTACACGGTGAGTGCCGACCTCGGCGGTTTCGGTGAACCGGGAGGCGGGGCATCGACAGGCTTGACGGCTCTTACGGGTGACCAGAGCAACCAGGTGGAAGTGTCGGTCAGCAACGGGTCCTATCAGATTCGACAAGGCGCCGCCGAGGCTGTCGTGGTCGCGGCGGGCCCCCTGCCGGAAGCGCAGTCGTATCGGGCCGAGATCGCGGCCCGCCCCGACTCGGTCGCCGTGCGAATCGACGGACTCGACGTCGGGTCATTCCCGATACGGGGAATCGGACCGGTACCTGCGTCCGGAGGAATCTCCATCTCCGGTGTGAGGCAACGTTCCACCAGCCCCGTGCCGCTGGTCGGCAATCTGACAGTTCACTGACACCGCGCAGAGTGAGAAGGTAGGTCGTGGTCGCACAACCCAGTTGCCCGGAACTGCGGGTCCGGTCGCTTCGTCTCCGGTCGATGTGCGCGGTCGTTCTCACCGTCGTGTGTGCGTCCTGCTCGGCATCTGCTGACACACCCGCCGCGATCTGGGACTCGTTCACCGGTCCGGACGGACTGATCGTTTCCGAGGATCATCCGGTCGCCGACGGTTCTCCTTGGACGACGACCAGCGGTTCCCTGTTTCGTCAGGGCGATGAAGGGTGGACGGGACGGCCCGACGGCGGCGGTGCAGATGGTCCCACCGGCTCGGCCGTGTTCCGGATGCTCTCGAATGAGCGCGGCTTCGCGGACGTCGACGTGACGATGCGGCTGAGGGTGGACGGTCTCGTGGAGACTGATCGGACCCCGGCGCAGGATTTCGACGGGGCGCACCTGTGGCTGCGATACGAATCCGAGTGGCAGTTGTACGCGGTGAGCGTCGATCGCCGCGACGGGGAGATGGTCATCAAGAAGAAATGTCCCGGCGGTGTTTCCAATGGGGGCACCTACTTCGACCTCGGTTCCGTCGTGACCGGCGTGGCGATCCCACTCGGGCGCTGGCAGCACGTCGCAGCGTCGGTCCGCGATCGTCCCGACGGAACGGTGGTAATCACCGCAGACCGTGACGGCGCGCGTGTGGAGGCCGTCGATCAGGGAGTGGGATGCGCACCGCTGCGGGGCGCCGGCGGTGTCGGCCTGCGCGGCGACAACGCGGAGCTGCGCTTCGACGACATCGCGGTCGAGTCGGCTACTCCGGTGACCTAGTGGTCAGATCTGGATGAGACTTTTCTGACCCGACCGCTACGTGAAACCTGTCCCTGACCCCGTGACCAACTTTCGGCTTCCACAAAACATACCGCAAGTATCTATTGCGGCTGTATTACAGTAGATACGTCATGCATAAATGGGCCTATAGCAACTTCGAATCCGCTTATGCAAAAGAATACATGCGCGGCAGACGGCAGACGGCAGTTCGGGTGGTGACGATGGAACGTCGGACAGCCGAACGCGTGGGGACGTCGTCGGGTGCAAAGGCGGTCCGGCGGAGCGATGCGCTGTGGCTGATCGTGGTGATGGTTACCGTACCGGCGTTGCTGCTCGCGCCGGCTCTGTGGCAAGGGTGGGACCGGGCGTTTGCGACCACGGTTGTCGTCGACGTGGGCCTGCTGGTGTTCGCTCTCCTCGCGACCGGGTGCGCCGGGTGGGCGGCCTGGAGAGGACGGGGTGCTCGCCGCCGGAGTTGGCTGGCACTGGCGGGTGGGCTGGCGGCCTGGTCGGTGGGCGAAGCCATCTGGTGCTACTACGAGGTGTGGCAAGGGCTCGAGCAGATCCCGTTCCCCTCGCCGGCGGACGCGGCCTTCCTGCTGTTTCCGGTCGGCGCAGGCGCGGCTCTGCTGCTGTTTCCGGCGGGCGACGGCGGACAGTCTCGTACCCGGTTGATTCTGGACGGAATCATCGTGGCCGGTTCACTGTTCGTGGTGTCGTGGGTCAGTGTGCTGGGCAGCGTCTACCACGCGGGAAGCGACACACCGGTCGCCCTGGTGTTGTCCCTCGCCTATCCTGTCGCGGACGTGGTGACCGCGACGATGGCGATAGTGGTGCTGGCCCGCGCGCGGTCCGGGCAACGCCTGACACTGGGGTTGCTGTGTATCGGGATCATCCTGATGGCGTTGTCCGCCAGCGCATTCACGTATATGACCGCGATGGGCACGTATCACTCCGGAGGTGTGATCGACCTGGGCTGGGTGGCCGCCTTCGCCGCATTCGGCCTGGCGGCGCTGGCGAGTACCCGCGAGCCGTCACGCGAACCGGTTCCGGTGCAGATTCCGTCTCGAACACGGTTGTGGTTGCCGTACATTCCGTTGGTGCTCGCTGCTGGAGTCGGCCTGCAGCGGGAGTTGCCCGGCCTGGGCTCCGGCCCGATCCCCGCGGTGATCATCGTCCTGGTAGTCGCGTTGCTCGCGCGGCAGTTCATCGTGCTGGCCGAGAACCGACGGCTCCTGCTCACCGTGGCCCGGCAAGCCTTTCGCGACCGGCTGACCGGCTTGGCGAACCGCGCGTTGTTTCTCGACCGGCTCGACCAGGCCGTACAGCGGCGGCGCCGGGAACCGACACCGATCGTCGTGCTGTGTGTGGATCTCGACGATTTCAAGACCGTCAACGACAGCCTCGGCCACCCCGCCGGGGACGAGTTGTTGATCCGCGTCGCCGAACGGCTCACCGGCTGCATGCAGAGCACCGACACCGTGGCCCGGCTCGGAGGTGACGAGTTCGCGGCACTGGTCGAAGGGAGTGTCGAGGATGCACTGTCCGCCGCGGATCGGGTACTGGAGGCATTCACCCCGCCGTTCATCATCGACGGTGTCGTCCTTTCCATCCGCCCCAGCATCGGGCTCACCATCGCCACGTCCGAGGTCCCCGACGCGACGACCGAGAGCCTGCTCAAACAGGCCGACCTCGCGATGTATGCGGCGAAGCGCTGCGGTGGCGGCTGCATGCGCAGTTATATCCCGGACCGGGCCGACGCCGAAGAGATCGAGGCGTCGACCGAAGTCGACCGCCCGACGGACCGCCCCGTCGTCACCAGACCCGGTGAAGCCGCACACACACCGCGGCACGCGCGTCCCCTGGCCGTATCCGGAAGCGGCAGCGTGCCGGGGTCGACGACTACGCACCACCTGTCCCGGCCGGCCCGGACGAACTGGGTGGCGCCGTCCGACCCGTCGCGGTGCGGCGTCACCGTCAGGCTCGGGATTCTGCTGATCGGTGTGGTCCTGTTGGGGATCTCGATCGGGTCGGAGGATCAAGCCGGTTGGGTGGTGCTGCACGAGGTGCTCTACGACGGACTGGCCCTGTCGGCCGCGCTTCTCGTCGCCGCTCGTGCATGGTGGGTACCGACCGAGAAGAGGGCGTGGGCGCTGATCGCGCTGGGCATGACGAGCTGGGGCGTGGGCGATGTCCTGGCGACGACGTGGGTGCCCGACGGCCAGTCGCCCTCGGTGGCCGATCCGCTGAAGCTGGCGTTCTACCCACTCGTGTATGTCGGGTTGGTGGTGCTGCTGCGCGCACGGGTGCGGCGGGTGCCGACCGAGATCTGGTTGGACGCGGTCACCGCAGCGTTGACGCTGGCGGCACTGGCGACCGCCCTCGCATTCGGCCCGATCGACTCGGTGGCCGACGGGTCGCCTGCCACGGCGATCGTCGGGCTGGCCTATCCGGTAGGAGATGTGCTGCTGCTGGCACTCGCGGTCGGGGCGCTCGCGGTGCTGGGGTGGCGCGCCGAGCAGCGGTGGGTGCTGCTGGCCGCGGGGTTCATGCTGTTCGCGGTGGCCGACACCGTGTACCTGTTCCGAAGCGCTGCCGGTCATGAGGTGGATGTGTGGGTCGATGCGCTCCCGCATGTCGCGGTGATGCTCGTTGCCGTGGCGAGCTGGCGGGCCCCGGGCCGACGGAAAACGGATCAGCTACCGGGACCGGTCATCTGGGTTCCCCCGCTGGTGTGCACCGCCGCTGCAGTCGGGCTGCTGGTGATCGACCACGATGCGCGACTGCCGCGGCTCGCGGTCATGCTGGCAGCGCTCAGCCTGGTCGCGGTCGCGGCCCGGTTCGCGGTGACGTTCCGGCAAGTCGTCGTCCTGGCCGACAGTCATCGCGAGGCGAGCACCGACGACCTCACGAACCTGGCCAACCGGCGGGCAATCGTGGCCGCGCTGACGGCCGCGTACGACGAGCAGGCGGGACAGCCGACCGGGCATCACAACGGTCCGGGTCCTGGTCTGCTGCTGATGGATGTGGTCCGCTTCAAGGAGATCAACGACTCGTTCGGACGTTACGTCGGCGATCAATTGCTGCGCCAGGTGGCGGACCGGTTGTCGCGGTCGGTGCGACCGGGCGATCTGCCGGCACGGCTCGACGGCGACGCGTTCGCGGTCCTGCTGCCGGCGGGGACCGATCTCGTCGGCGCCCGGGCGCTGGCGGGCCGTCTCCTCGAGGCATTTCACGAGCCGTTCGACCTCGACGAGGTCACGGTGCGCATCGAGGCGTGCATCGGGATCGCCCTGTGCCCACAACACTGCGCCAATCCCCAGGATCTGCTGCAGTGCGCGGGAGTGGCGATGTATCGCGCCAAGTGCTCCCGCCGCGCGATCGCGGTGTACGACGCCACCGAGAACCAGCGCAGCATCGAGGAGCGGCAGACCGTGGAGGAACTGCGCACGGCGATCGCCGGTGGCGAGCTCACGTGCTACTACCAACCCAAGGTCAGCGCCTTCGACGGCCGAGTGCACGGCGTCGAGGCGCTCGTTCGGTGGGAGCATCCGCTCCGCGGTCTGCTCCTGCCCGACGAGTTCCTTCCTCAGGCCGAACAGTCCGGACTGATGCGGCCACTGACGACGAGGGTGCTCGAGCTTGCGCTGGGTCAGGCGCGGAACTGGCTCGATCGCGGGATATCGCTCACCGTCGCGGTGAATCTGTCGGTCACCAATCTGCTCGACGTCGACCTGGTCGCCGAGATCAACCGACTCCTGGACGACCTTCGGTTACCCGCCGACACGCTGATCCTCGAGATCACCGAAAGCGTTCTGATGACCGACTACATCCGCGCGAGGAGGGTGGTCGAAGCGCTGCAGGGACTGGGAATCGGATTGTCGATCGACGACTACGGCACCGGCTGGTCATCCCTCGCGTACCTGCAGGACCTGACCGTCGACGAGCTCAAACTCGACCGGGTCTTCGTCGCGCGCCTTGCGAGCGACCCTCGGTCGGTCGCGATCGTGCGTTCGACGGTGGAGCTCGCGCACAGCCTCGGTGCGTCGCTGGTGGCGGAAGGTGTCGAAGACGAGGACACCCTGCGGGCCCTGCGCCGATACGGTTGCGACGTCACCCAGGGTCATCTCCACGGTCGGCCGTTACCCCCCGACCAACTCGACCTTCGGTTGATCGGCGGGCGCCGGTGACGCGAAGCACCGTGCCGGCTACGTGAACAGACCCTGACCCCAGTACTGCCCCTCGGCGAGTCCGGGCGGGCAGACGAAGAGTGCGGAACCGACGTGCTGGATGTACTCGTTCATCGCGTCGTTTCTCGACAGGTTGAGCTGCATCGGCACGAACTGTTCCTGCGGGTTGCGGCAGTAGGCGATGAAGAAGAGTCCGGCGTCGAGGTGGCCGAGACCGTCGGAGCCGTCCGTGAAGTTGTATCCGCGACGCAGGATCTGGATGCCGCCGAGTTCCTGTGCGGACGCCAGCCGCACGTGGGCGTCGACGTCGATCACCGGGTCGTGCCCCTTCTTGGAATCGAAGTCGAGTTCGTCGAACTCGGTCTTGCCGCTCAGGGGAGCGCCGCTGCCCTTGGACCGCCCGATCACGCGTTCCTGCTCGCCGAGCACGGTGCGGTCCCACTGCTCGATGAGCATGCGGATCCGCCGCGCCACGAGGTACGTGCCGCCGGCCATCCACGGCTGGTCGTCGCCGGAGGCCACCCAGACGTGCTCGTCGACGACGTCGGTCTCCTCCGCCTTGATGTTGTTGGTTCCGTCCTTAAACCCGAACAGGTTCCGCGGGGTGTCCTGGGTGGTGGACGTGGACGACGTGCGGCCGAAGCCGAGCTGCGACCAACGGACCGAGGCCGTCCCGAATGCGACGCGCGCCAGGTTGCGGATGGCGTGCACAGCCACCTGCGGGTCGTTGGCGCACGCCTGGATCGCGATGTCGCCGCCGCTGCGCGCCGGATCCAGGTTGTCCGCCCG